>JAUNAE010000368.1 GCA_030527765.1 Eubacteriales bacterium | reverse complement strand
TAAGTATTGAGTTTTCAAGGTTCAGCACACCTTATTGGTGTGGGAAGTTTGAGTGTATAATTATACTATATGGAATCAATTCGTTGTATTCTTATATAGAGCAGCAAACACAGATCGAAAGGAGCATCAATCATGAATGTCGTCGTTGCTATCGATTCCTTGAAAGGAAGTCTATCATCGTTAGAGGCTGGAAATGCGATCGCGCAAGGGGCACGCTTGAACATGTATCTGTGACCGGACCTCTTGGCGAAGATGTAGACGCCATATATGGAATTTTGGAATCTTCTGAAGAACATCCTGTTAAGACATCCATTATAGAAATGTCGGCTGCCGCAGGCATTACGCTCGTCGAGGAAAAAGATCGCAATCCATTGAACACAACTACTTTTGGTGTTGGCGAAATGATTGTCGATGCGAATGAAAATCAGGTTTCCTTTGGTGCTAAAGGCCTGCAGGAATTGAATCAAATCACGGATGAACTCGTCATACCCGAATTAAAAGACTGTACTTTTCGTATCGCCTGCGATGTGACAAATCCTCTCTGTGGCCTGCATGGATGCAGTGCAATTTTTGGTCCTCAGAAAGGTGCTACAGCGGAAATGATTCAGCAGATAGACAACTGGCTGGATCATTATTCTACGCTTTCTAAAGAGAAATATTCTCATGCAGATATGAACTTTCCCGGAACCGGAGCTGCCGGTGGTCTTGGTTTTGCTTTTCTTACCTATACAAACGCAGTGTTGGAATCCGGAATTCAGATCGTTTTGGAAGAAACCCGTCATTGCTCTCTCCGGATGTGTAACCGATGATGCCGATGTTTGCAACAAACATGGCATTGATGCATTCTTTCCAATTCTACGAAAAGTTGTCACGTTGGAAGAAGCTATGAAACACGATGAAGCAGAAAAAAATATGATTGCCACATCCGAACAAGTCTTCCGACTTATAAGAACTTTTCATTCAATCTAAAACAAAAAAGAGCTTTGAACCTCCACCACTTGAGGTTCAAAGCTCTTTTCCTTACTCTTCGTCCGAAACACCAACCTGATCCTGTTTCGATGAGAAATCATAGAAGGCACGTGATAAATGCTCATCCATAAAGGATTTGGCGCGTCGCTCATTATGAGATTTAATTGCATCCAAAATCATTCCGTGATAATAAACGCCCCCATAATAACCATTCGACAGGTTCAACATGTAATCCAGTTTTGCGCGGCGTTCGAACATATCCATCATGACCGAAGAGATCACTGAATTTCCTGTCGCTTTACATATCCGCATGTGAAATTCCATGTCAAGCTTCACAAACTCAGCTCCGTCCCCAAGGCTTTCTTTCATCTTTGCGAGATTATCCTCCAGATCCGCAATTAATTCTTCCGAAGCATTCTTCGCTGCCATTCCGCATATGATCGGCTCCAGGATACTGCGAAATTCCAAAATCTCTTTCATTGTTTCAAAAGACTCTTCCGTTGTTTGGGACAGAACAGGCGGCATATTCATCATAGAAAGGTCTTTACTGACAAGAAAGGTTCCTTTTCCTCGAACACTATTTAAAACACCAAAAGCAATATATTGCTGCAGTGCACTCCGAACCGAAACACGGCTCACTCCAAGTTCTGAACAAAGTTGATTTTCACTGGGAATTCTCTCATTAATTTTCCAGGACCCCGTCGCAATTTGATCGTAAATGTATCGAATTACATTCTCAGTAACATTTTTCTTACCAGCCACTTTATACCTTCTTCTCCATCATATTCATAGAACGTCAAAATATTTATTCATTAACACAGATATCTTACATCAAATTAATTGAAAGCACCACGTGAATGATCACCAAATCAACTTGTAGTACATTGCCATAATTCTTTTTATATTGTAATACATCATATAAACATCCATTTCAACGTTTTTTTCAAAATTCTGTTGTTTCATAGCAATAGCAATGCCATTTTTCTATCTTTCGCATTGTATACTTGTAACATATTTTTAGTTTAAGACAAGTTAAAAACTCTGAATCGCTATTAGTTGTATTACAAGTCGTTGTTTTTCATTTTTCATCATGCTATAGTGAACTCACCGACAAATTTGTAACGGAACGGATCAATTAACAACTCATCAAAAAATTACTTAAAGGAGAATTTCGATGGAACACTATCAATTAATTGTCACTTTAATAATACTCGCAATCATGAGTATTTCCTTCCTGATTCATAAGATCCCTTACGGATTAACAGCTATGTGTTGTGCAGTTGCCCTTGCACTCTTAGGTGTCATTGAACCCAAAGCGGCTTTTGCAGGTGTCTCCCATTCCACAACCGTCCTGGTTGCAACAATGATGGTCGTTGCAGGTTCACTGAATAAAACAAGTGTTGCACAAAAGATTCGAAACCGCATGTCTGTCATCCAGGGAAAAGCCGGTTTCCTTTTGGTTTTCCTTATTTGTGCATTCAGTGCTATTTTGTGTCAGCTGATTGATATGAACACGGTCATGGCGATCATGCTTATGATCATCCAGACTTTGGACGATGAGAGCGATATTTCTCACTCCAGAATGATCTTCCTTTGTGCAGCTATTATCTGTGCATGGTTCGGCCGTTTCCCCGTTGGTATGGGTGCCGCTCTTCCCTTCGTCACAAACGGTTACTATGAAGGCGTTGTAAACTCTGATCCCGCTCACTTGCTCGGTCTGACAGATATCCTGAAGGTTGGCCTCCTTCCTTCCATCGCTTTGACAATTTACTGCATCCTCGCTTACAGATTGATTCCCAAGCAGCCTCTTAACATTGAGGTGGCTAAAAATACGACCGCTGATCTTGGCGAGACCAAAATCTCCAAGAAGGCTGAGACCATCATCCTTGCTGTATTTGTACTGACTCTGGGCTCTTTCTTCTTCTCCACTCTTCTGGGCGATAGAATTTATGTCATTCCGGCTCTCGGCATCCTGGTATTGATCTTCACAAAGGTCATTTCCATTAAAGAAGTTATGGCTATCATGACAAGCGACATCGTATGGATGGTTGCAGGTATTCAGGTTATCTCTGCTGCACTGAGTGCATCCGGTGCTGTAGAAGTTCTTGGTAACATGGTTCTGAAACTCCTTGGCGGTCACCCCAGCAGCTTGTTCGTTATCACAGTTTTCTGCGTAATCACAACACTTATGACCAACTTCCTGTCCAATTTCGGTACACTCGGCGTTATGGCTCCCATTGCAGCCAGCACCGCTCTCGCAGGTGGCATGAACGTAAAAGCGGTTGTCGTTGTTGTATTCTGCGCATCCTGCCTTGCTGTCGGTTTCCCCACCGGTACTTCCTGCGGAACAATCGCTTATGCTCTTGGTAACCATAACCCTGTAAAACTGCTGAAGTTCAATATTCCTTACTTGATCATCGGTATGGTAACTCTTATAATCAGTGCATCTGTTTTCTTCCCTGTATACGGCTAAGTCGTGTAGCAGAACCAATTCGGAGGTGAATTATGGCTTTAACAAAAGAACAGAGACAAGAATATCTGAATATTATTTGGGATACTGGAAATTACAGAGAAACCCAGCTGAAGAAAGACTGGATTCCTGAAGACTATCTGGCCAACAAAGATCTCATTACCCGTGAAGAGGTAGTCGTTGGTGCTCCCTGGGTTGAAGTACCTGTAAAGTGCTATATCAGCACAGCCAAAGAGAAAACTGAAAAATGCCCCATTCACGTAAACATGCACGGCGGTGGTTTTGTCTATCCTCAGGACAATGACGATGATATGTACTGCGCTCATGTAGCAGCAAAAATTCATGGTATTGTTGTTGATATTGATTATGCTTGCACAACCGACTATGCATTTCCCGTTGCTTTGGATCAGTGCTATGGCGTCATGAAATGGGTCTATGAGAACGCTGAAGCTTGGGGCGGCGACAAAGAAAAGGTCTCCATGGGCGGACACAGTGCCGGTGG
>JAUNAE010000367.1 GCA_030527765.1 Eubacteriales bacterium | reverse complement strand
GTTCAAACGACAGCCTGGGATATTCTTCCAGATCACTCAGCTCAATGAGTTTATGCGAAGCCAACGGATGTCCGGAACTAATAAAAATATGCGGAGAAGCCGTAAACAACTCATGGTAATCCAGATGACTCTCTTTTAAGGTTTTTCGAATCACCTTTTCATTAAAATCACTCAAATACAAAACACCTATCTGACTTCTCGCATTGCGTACATCGTCAATTATTTCAGCCGTTCTGCATTCCCTGAGTGTGACGTCATATTCCGGAAAATCATATTCCTTAAGGAGTTCCACAAACGCATTCACCACAAAGGAGTAATGCTGTGCCGAAACCTGGAAATGCTGTTTTGTCATTTGCTCACTCAGGAAAGTGTTTTCCAGAATACTCATTTGTTCCACAACCTGACGAGCATAAGCAAGAAATCTCCGTCCCTGACCGGTTAGTGAAATTCCACGATTTGTTCGATTAAAAACCGCAAACCCCAGTTCTTCCTCCACCTCACGCACTGCATTGGTAAGACTCGGCTGTGAAATAAAATGCTCTGATGCCGCCTCGCTGATTTTTCCTTTATCGGCAATGGTCACGATATATTTTAACTGTTGAAGTGTCATGACATCTTCCCACTCCTTTTTTCACAAATAATAACACAGCAGAGCATAACACAATCAACACCGATGCTGCAGATGATGTTTTCTGTCAGCATGTATTACTTCTCTTTCCTCTTATTATGGGCCACTGCTCCCAGACACAGCCACATGCTGCCCAGGCAAAAGAACACAATTCCCGTCGACGTGCTACTGCTGCTCGAAGCCAAGAGATAAATACCGGCGACATAGGATAAAATGGATGCTAAATATAATAAACTGCTCTTGTTTTTCATATGATTCTTCTCTCTTTCTGAAAAGTGTATTGATTGATACATCTTTTGACAGTATCCGTTTGATAATAAAACTGCTTACCTGGGAGGAAGCATATCAATCGTAGATAATCCGGCCTTTGTTTTCCCTTCAGACATATAATTCTGAAATAGAAATCAACACTGCATCTCCGCGAATTGCAATACGTTCTTCATCTATTAATTTACACTTCAAATATCCGCCTCGCTTTGAAGCCTGATATGCATATATTTCATCTTTCCCAAGCTCCCCGGCCCAGAAGTCTGCTATCTGGCAATGAGCAGAGCCGCAAACCGGATCCTCCGGTATTGTTAACTTTGGGCAGAAGCTTCTTGATACGCAATCCGTATCTTTTCCTCTCGCGGTGGCATTCTGAATTCTGCCTTCAATGTTTTTTAACAGTTCCTGATCCGGCTCCATGCTGCGAACTATTTCTTCATTTTCAAATACGCAAATCAGATCCAATCCCAAAACGGCTTTTATGGGACGAACCCCAAAAGCCTTTTCCATATTATCTGTTACAGGAATCTCCTTGAGCTCATATCTGGGAAAATCCAACTCCAGCATCTTATCTTTTCTTCTAACTACTAATTCACCGCTAAGTGTGTTGAACCGGACTTCATCAGCATCTGCATCATAATAATTTAAAATAACAAACGCAGATGCCAAGGTAGCATGACCACAGATTTCCACTTCTGTGCCCGGCGTAAACCAGCGAAGATGGCAGCCTTCTTTTTCTTTTACTATATATGCAGTCTCAGACAGATTATTCTCTGCTGCTAAGCTCATCATAAAATTCTCTGACGGCCATTCATCCATCACACATACCGCTGCAGGATTTCCCTTAAAGGGTTCTGCAGTGAATGCATCTACTATATACTGTTTCATAACACGAAACCTCTTATACGAATTAAAATTTAAAGAGTTACATCTTAAGCTGCAGAATTTCCCGCTGCAATTATATCCGTTTTCCCTGCTCTAATACGGGATATTTTTTCTTATCCTCATCAGTGATTTTTCTTATCACCTTACATGGATTACCTGCTGCGATCACGCCGTCCGGAATGTCTTTATTTACAGTGCTTCCTGCACCAATAACAGTATTGCTGCCAATCTTTACTCCCGGCAATACGCTGACATTTGTACCTATCCATACATTATCACCGACAGTGATCGGCAAGGCAATCTCTAAACCTTTATTCCTCTGCTCGACATCCAGCGGATGTCCGGCTGTTGAAAACACACAGTTTGGTGCAATAAATACATTATCCCCAAAGGTTACCTTTGCCCCATCTAAGATCGTCACATTATGGTTGGTATAAAAATTATCTCCAACAGAGATATTGCATCCATAGTCAGCATAAAACGGAGCGGTTACAACTATCTCACCTTTAATATTTCCGATAATCCTATGCAGCAATTCCTTCTGCTTATCTGTATCGGATGGTCGGCAGTTATTGAATTCATAACATAAATCTGCACAGGCTTCCCTCTGTTTCACAAGTGCCTCATCATAATTTGCATCATAAAGATATCCTGCCTGCGCCTTCTCCCACTCTGTCATCTTTTCCTCGCTTTCTATATTTATCTGCATCACTTCCGGGCTCAATAATGTCTTTTACCAGATATTTTTTTACCTGTCTGTATTTCTTAACCAATGGTCATTCTTTATTCTTCATCAACAGCATTGGGATCGTATTCCAGAATATCACCCGGTTGGCAGTTCAATGCATCACAGATTGCTTCCAACGTCGAAAATCGAATTGCTCTGATTTTTCCTGTTTTCATTTTTGACAGGTTTACATTTGAAACGCCTACTTTTTCCGAAAGCTCCTTTAGTGACATTTTGCGATCTGCCATCACCCTGTCTAAGCGTAAAATAATTTTTCCCATGAATCTCTCCTTAAAGTGTCTCATCAGACTGCTGCTGCAACAGAAGACCATAATGGAAAACATATGCCAGAAGCCAGCATGCGATCGCAATAGCAAAACCGGTTCCTACGCCGGTAAGAATTCCGATTACCAGACTCCACAGTGCAGTTCTGCGGAAACCTCTGACGGAAGACTCCTCAAACAGTCTCCCGTTTGCTGCTGCCTGAAATACAGAACGAAGAGCCTTAGAAAGATCTCCCACTAAGAAGAATGCAAATACAAAAACGACTGCCATACCGATTACAACTAAATTTTGCATCCCGCCGGAAAGAGTTTCAAATACGATTTCTTTACCGAACCAGGTAAGTTCCATCGCTGCGCTGTCCATCGTCACGGCCAAGCCAAGCATACCGATAATCAGCAGTGCTGCACCGACAATGCAGAAAACCTGAATAATTTGACCGATGATCTTAGTCGCAGTATCCAAAACTTTCCCCCACTTCATCATTTTCTCAAGTTCTCTGTTTTCGTTCATCTTCACATCTCCTTTTTCGTTAAGAAATTAATGTTTATCATTAATGTTGACTTTAATATATCATTGAGATCAGTATTTGTCAATAATCATTTAACGTTTAACATTAATTTATTATCGAAACCGAATATCTTGATGTTTTTCGATATCGTAATATGAATTTTTAAAATCCGCTTTATTATCTCTGTATTTTCATAATGTGGATTTTACGCCTGCACACGTAGTTTCATATATTATCTGTCAACCAACAAAACCACTCTCTTCAATGCAATAGGCTTACTCTGAAATCATTCTGCAAGCGACTTCCATTAGTGAGTCCATCGTCTCGTCTTGTGTGCCTGCAATAAGGTAATCCTTTCGCTGTAACGCCATCGCCCCGAGCTTCAAATAATTACAAAAAATTTCCGGTGAACCATTCTCTTTCGGAGTTTCAAGTAATGAAATAATCCATGAAACTGTCGATTCATCATTAAGTTTGTTTTCAATATATTCTACCGGCCACTTTCTAATAAGCTGATCCGTTTCTGACTTATTAAGATATGCGAAGACGTTGGGATTCTCCTGACATAACCATACTAGATAATTCTTTAGATCTTCCAGTTGTAGACGGCATAATAAAACCAGCAGTTTTCGGCAGTGAAAAACCAGCA
>JAUNAE010000366.1 GCA_030527765.1 Eubacteriales bacterium | reverse complement strand
TGGCATAAATCGTATTATTTTGGCTGAAGTATTGAATTTTCAAGGTGCGAAGCCCATTTTGGGTATGGGAAGTCTTAGGTACTTATATTTTACTGTCAAACGGATATTCGCAATCCGCTTCGTTGCTTGCTCATAACCGTATCGTTCACTCTTGCATTTCCACGCAAATAACCGAGGTACACTTTCCTGTATCTCGGTCATTCGCACAGTATTATTCTACTCTATAATTGAAGATATTGACAGAACTATTTATTTGAAGATTTTTATTTGACTTCACTGATTTTTTTCTACTGAACCAACTCTATAGACTGTTTTCCTGTCATATGCTCTATCGTAATCTCAATACAGCCAAGTGCATGAAAACTCTTCTGAATCTCAGCTTTCACTCTTCCTTCATCCGGGTTGAATTTCAATCCAAGCGTCTGGATGCACTGAAAAATCTCCTCTTCCGACTCTAACACCCGTGCCTTTCCAAATACAATGACACTCTTGAAATAGGTCGTCAATTCCTCCGAAACAAGATCATCCTGACTGATCACGCAGAAAGAAACTTTCTCATGCTTTCTGATGGAATCTATTTTGTGTCCGGTCTTTGCTCCATGGAGATAGATCTTCTGCCCCACGCAGACGTAATTCACCGGAACCGTGTAAGGATAATCATCTTCGCCAAGAACACCCAGCACTCCGGTCTTTCCTTTCTTCAGAATCTCCCTTGTTTCCTCCGGAGACAATTCCTGACGAATTTTTTTCATCTTTCGAAACATAACTCACCACTTTCTCAAATCAGAACTATTTCTTCCGAAACACGTTTCTGTAAATTTCCAAAACATCATCCCTCGTCAACGGTACCGCATTATTTCCCATGAGTCTCCCCTGTTTCGTCATAACAGTTTCTGCAAAGTCCTCCAGTTCTTCCTCAGCTACTCCGTAATCTGACAAACATTTCGGTGGAAGGATGCATGCAAGCAATTCCGCAAGCTGCCAAAAAGTATCTTCATCAGATACATTCAGAATTTCACTAAGTACTTTTTTGAGATCTTTCAAACGCTGCACGGATGCTCCAAGTCCTGATGCTCCGGACTCAGAAGTTCCAAGCACTGATGCTTCCTGCCCAGATGTGTTCATCTCAGCTGCTTTCTTCTCAATTGCTTTCATCTCAGCTATTTTCTTCTCGTACATTCGATACACAGGAAGCAAAAACACATAGTTGGATTCCCCATGGGGAACATGATGACTGGCTCCAAGTGGATAACTCATCGCATGTACTGCCGCACATCCGGCATTTCCAAATGCAATTCCCGCATAAGTGCTGGCAAGGAGTAAGTTTTCCAGATGATCTTTCCGCGCACTCTTTCCTCTCTGCCTGATGTCTTTATAGACTTCCAAAATCATTTGCATGGCCTGCTTCGAATACATTATGCTGAACTTTGTTGCCTTCGGAGAGGTAAAAGACTCCATAGAATGAATCAAAGCATCAATGGAACTTGTCGCAAATACAAAATCCGGAAGTTTTTCCAGAAGTTCCGGAATCAGTACCGCCTCATCTGCAAATAAAGTATCCGACGCGAGACCAAATTTCGTATTCTTTTGAGTCAGTTCCAGGATGGAGATATTGGTTACTTCACTTCCGGTTCCACAGGTTGTAGGTACGAGAATCAGTTTTCTGATCTTCTCCGGAACTATTTTCCCCTCAAAAAGTTCTGTGACAGGGGAAACCTGTTTCAGTGCAAACAACTTCGCCACATCCAGAATAGTTCCTCCGCCGATGGCAAAAACTCTCTTGTAGGTAAAGTCCTTGAGTTCCTCGCAAATTCCTTCTACCATCTGATCCGTGGGTTCCCCACTGCCAAATTTTCGATAATTTACAATCCTTGCCTTACCGGTTTTTCCTGCGAAATAACCCTCATAAGTTCCATGGCTTACAAAAATCAAATCATCCTCTTCAAACTCGCACACCCTGCAAAATGACTCTACCGTATCAAATTGCCGAATAACCGGTGCGATCCGAAACTTCTTCTCCGGCTCCATTCCTCTCACCCTTTCACTACTCGGGACTCTTTTCTGATGTATAGCATACATTCCAAATCCGCTTCCCTAATTCATCAATCTATCACCAGATGTGAGATACTTTCTTCCATAATAGAAAGTCCTCTATCCAACTGTTCCTCAGTCATTACAAGCGGCGCCAGGAAACGAATCACATTGTGGTATGTTCCTGCTCCCTCAACCAGAAGTCCTTTCTCTGCACAAGACTTGATGACCTGCGCAGTAAGTTCCGGAGCCGGCTCCTTTGTCACCGGATCTTTCACAAACTCAATTCCGACCATTCCGCCAAGGCCTCGTACGTCACCGATCTGAGGATATTTTTTCTGCCATTCTTTGTAAGCAGCCATAACTTTTGTGCCGATCTCTGTGGAACGCTCTGCCAGATGCTCTCTCTGCATAATCTCCACGGTTTTCAGTGCAGCTGCACAGGCAAGAGGATTTCCGCTGAAAGTGCCGCCGATGGTTCCACCTGCCGGAGCCTCCATAACCTCTTCTCTCGCAACAATTGCCGCCAGCGGAAGACCTGCCGCAATGGATTTGGCGGTCGCCAGAATATCCGGCTGCACACCTGCTTCTTTCCAGTATTCTGAAGCAAACATCCGTCCGGTTCTGCAGAAGCCACTCTGAACCTCATCCGCAATCAGCATAATTCCATTCTCATCGCAGATTTTGCGTACTGCCTGAATCCACTCAATCGGTGCCGGAATGAATCCACCCTCTCCCTGAAGAGGTTCCACCACAATCGCTGCAATGGTGTCTGCTGCCGCACACTGTTCGAAAATGTCATAAATGGACTCCAGATAATAATCCAGCTGTTTTTCCTTGGGCATTCCCGCAGGATTTCTGTAATAATAAGGGAATTTTGCACGATAAATGCCGCCCGGCAGTTCTCCCATTCCTGCTGCATATGCTTTCTTGGATGTCATAGCCATGGTAAGTAGGGTTCTACCATGGAATGCACCGGAAAAGACAATGATGTTGCTTCGTCCGGTATAAGCCTTTGCCAGTTTCACCGCATTCTCATCTGCCTCGGCACCACTGTTTGCAAAGTATACTTTTTTCTTTTCTCCACGGACCGGTGCAAGCTCTGCAAGTTTCTCCGCCAATGCAACATAGCCCTCATGCGTCATAATATTCTGCATTGCGTGAAAATATCGATCAGCCTGTTCCTTTACTGCGGCTATGATCTCCGGATGAGAATAACCGATATTCAGAACTCCCACTCCTCCAATCCAGTCGAGGAAACGGTTGCCGTCCACATCTTCCACCATAGCACCTTCTCCTCTGGAAATTACCACAGGATAACCGCATCGAATAGCAGATGGTACAACTGCCTCTCTTCTCTCAATCACTGCCGCAGCCTTTGGTCCCGGCAATGTTTCTGTCACTATCTCCGGTAAATCTGTTCCTAACATCTTAATACCTCCATTGCTTCTATACGAAATTTGTTCCTCATTACTCAAAATCGTCAATTATTCTACGTGATCGCTTCCTCTTACGAAATTCGGTTATGAGCAAGAAGCGAAGCGGGTTGCGAATATCCGTATGACTCATCTGCGTACTCAGTGCTCATACCAGCCGACGGTTCCCGGATGCAGATTCATATTGATCTGTTTGATCTCCTGGTATTCTTCCAGTCCCCAAACACCAAGTTCTCTGCCAATACCGCTCATTTTGTATCCGCCCCAGGGAGCCTCATTATAGGTTGGATTGTAGCAATTGATCCATGTAATACCTGCACGAAGCTCCTTAATCACTCTCATGGCTCTGCTTCCATCTGCAGTAAAAACAGCTCCTGCCAGTCCATATGGTGTGTCATTCGCCATCTGCACCGCTTCTTCCTCTGTGCGGAAGGTCTGCACTGTCACAACCGGTCCAAAAATTTCCTCTTTGACAATCTTCATA
>JAUNAE010000365.1:1820-3973 GCA_030527765.1 Eubacteriales bacterium | reverse complement strand
AAGAAGGAAATCTGATCTGTCCGAATGGAAAACGAATGCTCTTTGCGTACAGAGGGAAAGTCTGCGGAAACAAATATGGACGCCAGTATGAATACTACAGATGTGAAGACTGCAGCGACTGTCCGTATGCATCTGAATGTAAAAGAACAGATAAGAATCGAACGGTTCGATTGAATGAAGAACTGAGTTCTTTCCACAAAGAGGTACTTGAAAATCTGGAAAGTATCCATGGAGCCCTGCTTAGAATGAACCGATCGATCCAGGCGGAAGGAACCTTTGGAATACTGAAGCAGGACCGGTGGTACAGAAGAATCGTGAGAAAAGGGATGTGTTCCGTAAAATTAGAACTTTATCTGGTTGCGATTGGTCACAATCTTTATAAATATCATAACAAACAGCAGCGAAAGATCTCGGAAGCAGCGTGATAAAAAGAACGTCATTTCTGGGGTAGGGGCATTATGCCCTAAAAGGTACAAAAGTAGGAGGCGGAGCTATTCGAGTGTTCGAATTGCTCCGCCTCCCTGACTAAGAGACTGTTTTTTCACAGCCCCTTTTTTTTCGGGAAAAACGAAATTTGCTTTGTAATTTAAAGAGAAGTGATATATAATCCAGATTAGATGCAACTAATTACAAAGACAGGAACATTTTTTGTTCTAAAGGTCAGCATAGTCTGATTTTCTGATTTCATGAACTGAAAGGGCAAATATGAACATTGCAGTATGACAATGATAAATACCGGAAAAATCGAATAAAATAGTTTTCTCTATGATTTGGAAAGGAGAACATCATGAAAAAAGCTGTTTATGTGCTTGGTTCAGAACTTATCTATTTTCTGATCATCTTTATATGTGCATTCGCAGGGATTATTTCACCATTCTGCTGGGTGTTCCAACCGGTAATATCGATCTTTTTTGCCGCAGCACCTGTTTATTGGCTTTGCCTGAGATTGAAGAAACCAGGTACCTTAGCTCTGCTTCCCGGCATCTTCGTGGTATTGATGATCGCTATGGGAGAATATCATGGAGCTGTTCAAATTGGTGCAGCAATTGCTGCTCTGGTAATTGGTGAAGTTGTTCGTTTGCTGATTGGATATGACAACATAAAAGGTATACGGTACGGTTATGCGTTTGCCGGTCTGGTTTCTGCCTGCCAGCCCCTTTGGCTCTGGATCAATAAAGAGGCATATTATGAGGTGGCTTTAGCGGAAATCGGAAAGGAAGCGTATGCTGCCGGGCTCATGCCATATGCATCACCTGTCTGCCTTGCAGTACTTATTCTTCTCGGAGTATGTGCTGGCTGCTTTGGTTGTGTAGCAGCTGAGAAGATATTTAAGGAAGAAAACACAAATTAAGGAGGTCAACATGAAAAGATTATTAAGTTTTGCAGGTCTGGAGCTCATTTACTTCGTAATAGTGTTTGGCTGTATGTTTCTGGGATTTCTCTCCCCGTTCTGTTGGGTTTATCAGCCTGTGATTGCAGCCTTCCTCGCAGCCGCTCCGGTTCTGATTGCCTGCAAAAATCGCAGGAAATTTGGCGGACTGCTCATTATACCGGGAATTTATGCATTGATCATGATTCTCATGGGTGAAGTCAATGACGCTCCCAGAATCATTGCGATTATTGTGGTTCTCCTTGCTGCGGAAATCATTCGTTTCTGTCTGGGCTATAACAGTCAGAAGGGTGTACG
Organism: Eubacteriales bacterium; assembly: GCA_030527765.1. Next base: position 2,286 of record JAUNAE010000365.1, on the reverse strand, counting down.
AATTGGTTATGCGATCGCAGGTCTGGTTCCGGCTTGCAGCCTTCTTCTTCTTTGGATGGATAAGGAGTTCTATTATGCAGGTGCAGTTGAAGAAATGGGAAGCGTTGCCTACGCAGACGGGCTTATGGCTATTGCTACCCCGATCGGTTTGATCGCTTTGATCGGCTGCACGATTCTTGCCGGTTATGCCGGTGCTGTGGTCGCTGAGAAACTGTTTAAGACAAAGATTTCTATGTAAACTTCGTTTGCCGGATTGAAGATGTGGAATAATTGTCAGAAGTATGATATTATAAAAGATAGTAAAGGTAAGCTAACTATCAGGGGATGCAGGGTCCAGTACCTGTGTTCCCTTTTTTATTATGTCGAACTTTGTGTTTACGGGAGAGATCGCAGCACTGTTCGTCAGAATCCAATTGTAATTAATAGAAGTGAGATTAATAAGAGATGAGTTTAGTGATTTGTAATA
>JAUNAE010000365.1:0-1720 GCA_030527765.1 Eubacteriales bacterium | reverse complement strand
AATTGTAATTAATAGAAGTGAGATTAATAAGAGATGAGTTTAGTGATTTGTAATAATTGCGGCGCAGAATATGATTCCACAAAGCACAATAGGATTTGTCCTTACTGTGGTATGGAAGAGACTGAAAAAGCAATTCAGGACACAAAAGAAGATATTGATAGTATCAATGAGGCGACAGAAAAGTACAAGAGTCTTCCGGAGCGTATAGCGAAGATCATGTCAAAGAAGGCTGCAATAGCAGTCATGTTTCTTGCCGTCATTGGAGTTTTATTTGTTGTAAATACAAGGGAACTTAAGCAGGCAGAAAATTTAGAAGCAGTGCAGCAATTAGATACACTGGAGGAGGAACTTGAGCAGGCATATCAGGAAAAAGATGTTAATCGTATCGATGAACTGTATTGGGATCATTTTGAGGAGATGATACAACGAAGATATGACAAATATACTGATTATATGTTTAATGCGCAGGGATTTGAGGTGATGCTCGAGGAAGAAAAAACAATTCTTGCATATGATCTTTCTCCGGATATTGCATATACGGATGAAGAGCGCGAAGAGATGCGGAAATTTATAAACGGCTATTTATTCGGCGCTTCTGTAATTTTAAATACCTGTTATGAAGCTGAAAAAAACAACTATAATCATGGCGGCAGAAAGGAATATGAGTATTATCGTAATGAAGTAACAGCCAGACTTCAAGAAAAATGGAAATTTACGGAGACACAGGTGGACGAAATACGGGCTGTCTGTACCAATCAAGCGAATATGACAACTATGAGGGAGGAACTATATCCATATGTGGATATAATGTGGGAGAATATGACAAATGAAATGTAATTCATGCGGAGCAAATTATAAGCTGCTGGATAATGCATGTCCCTATTGCGGCAAAGAAAATGCCATTGGCATGTTTTGGAATGGCGAAATAAAGACATCCTTAGAAAAAAATGAAGAAGTAAGAGAGGATATATCAAGGCGAATCCCTGTAGTGACTTATACGAAGGTTATTCATCGTATCCTTACTTTAGAAATTATTGTTTTGCTTATTTGGACAATATTCCTGGCTCCACGCATGATAGGCAGGATAAAGTCTGATACAAAGGATGCTTTTGCAATATTTAATGAAAAATGTATGGTGATCGAGGATATGAATATTAACGGAAAATATGATGATACCTATCTCTATAATGATTTGGCAGATGCACTTACCTATGGTGCGGATATTTTAAATGATCGGGATGACTATGTTGATGTCCTGGGATGGTCGATTCATGTTCCGCATGGAGAAGAATATAAAAATCGTGTGATGGATCGATTAAAGTATGAATTCTTGTTGACTGACGAGGAGATAGAAAATGTAAAAACACAATATATTCACAGTGAATTCCTACCGAATATGTTTTCTGAGATTGCCGCCAGAAATGGGTGGGAGGTGACTTATGACTGAGAAGAACATATTTAAAAACCCATATCTTACAAATCGCGTCTTTGGCTTACTGGTCGTTAAGACAATAGCGGTATTATTACTTGCTTTTATTTTTGTAAGTTCGATAAAAACGACTTCAGGTAAAGTAATAACTAATATGGATAAGGGTGCCAATAATCCGGCTAAAATGAATGAATATCTAAATATGTACTATTATAAAAATGAGATGGGAGGAGTCGCATCTATACTTCGCATCTATAATCTTTCGGATGAAGAAAGATATGGTATGTATAT
>JAUNAE010000364.1 GCA_030527765.1 Eubacteriales bacterium | reverse complement strand
AAGAAAGTTGCTTCGCAACTGCCGAACTCGCGCGCGAATCTTCTTACGAGATTCGAGTTTTAATCTCCACGAATCTACAATAAAACATACGAACTATAGAAAGGGGTATTTACAAATGTTACAGGGAATTCCGGAAATTTTATCACCACAGTTACTGAAAGTATTATGCGAGATGGGTCACAGCGATACTTTTGTTATCGCAGATGGCAACTTCCCGGTAGAATCCATGGGCAAAGATGCTGTCATCGTTCGTGCTGACGGACATGGCGTGCCGGAACTTCTGGATGCCATTCTGAAACTTGTTCCACTTGACACTTACATTGACGAACCGGTTCAGCTTATGGAAGTTATGCCGGGAGATACCGTTGGAAGACCGGTAATCTGGGACAAATACGCTGAGATCGTTGCTGCTCATGATGCTCGTGGAACCAAAGCCATCGGACATACCGAGCGTTTCGAATTCTATGAGAAAGCAAAGAAAGCATACTGCATCATCGCTACCGGTGAAAAAGCAGTTTATGCAAACGTTCTGATTCAGAAAGGTGTTGTACACAACGACTGATTTTTTTCTGCATTTTTAACCCAAAAAGCTGCCCTTCATAATGAAGGACAGCTTTTTTGTCTGCTCATCTTCTGAGCTGCTATTCGGTTATTTACGTGTGATACTCTTTCCGGAAACACAGGATCCGTACACATTGCCATAGAATTCGGATGCATATGCTTTCACAGCATAGCGATACACCGTCCCTTTTTTGACTTTTGTATCCGTGTAATTTCCTATGGTATCTCCCTTTACAGTCGCAATTTGCACATAAGAACCATTGCTTCCTGTTTTTCTGTAAATCACGTAACCCGTTGCATTTTTCTGCCGATTCCACTGAATATAAATTCCATTGGTCTTATTCAGAGTGCTGTGCACGGTGGTTGTGTTCGGCGCCACCAGAAGTTTTGCTGAGATGACCTTATCCCCATAGTACGTGGTATTGTTTACTTTGCGGTAAGCCTGCACCATGTAATTATAAGTTTTCAGAGCCGTCACATCAAAATCCTGATACGTTGTTGTTTTGTAGTTTGTGATCGTTTTGATCACTGACCAGCTGCCTCCCACTTCTCTTCTGGATATTTGATATCCATCAGCGTTGGAATCCTTCGTCCAGACAAGCTTGTTCGAAGGCTGGTTTTTGGAATTATTGTAAGTTCGAACCGTCGGGTTAATCTTTGTAATTACCGGCTTCACACTTTGTGATACCAGTTCTGTCAAAGAAATTCTCTGACTGCCCGCATTCACATATCCCATAATTTTGTAGGTATAAGTCACTCCCGGCTTAATGAACATTCCGCTGGAAGCATTATCCACATCGTCATACTGAACAACCTCAGGGGTCTCAAATCTTCTTCGAAGCTTGTATTCTCCACTGCCTTCTTTTCGGTAGATCAGATATCCATCCACGTGTTCTCCTGCGTTCCAGGTCAGTCGGATTTTTTTGACATTCACAACACTTGCCTGAATATTCGAGGCATTTTTTGCAACTTTTACATGGACGGAGAGGGATTTTTCCGGAAGAAAACTGCTGGTAATCGTAATGTCCGTCTCCCCGGCACCAATGGCCTGGATCACACCGGCATCGGAAACCTCACAAACTTCGGTATCCGCGCTCTCATAAGTTATGGAAGACATATATGCTGCGGTTCCCGGAACTCCATTTGCAAAAATCTTTGCATAGATGCTCGTGTTCTTTCCTTCTTCCAGCACAATGGATTTTGTTATCTCTGCCTCCGGAGTATTGGCGGCCGGATCTGCAAAAGCGAGAAGGAAGGATTGATCGGAAAGTGCTGTATGTGCTTTCAATCGCGGAGTGTATGGGGTACTGTTCCTGCTTGTATCTGTCCAGCCTGATCCTCTGTTCTTAAAACTCTCTCCCGCATTTACGGATTCGCTGAATCGAATCCATCCGCTGTATGTCGTACTATATGCCACATAATATTTCATGTCCGCATCGGAACTGTTTGTCACTACGACCGAGTACCTGGTTCCCTCCGGAATGAGAACTTCCGGAATAGACACGGAATTCATTCCGATATAAGTCTGTGTAATCTGGATTGGGTTTTCGTATACCGGAACACCGCTTACAGGATTCGAAGGATCGGAAAGTCCCACATACACCTGAATGGAGAGTCCTGCATAATCAGACGCAGAAGATACGACCACTTCCTTTAGACTCTCTGCCAAAACTGACTCACTTTCATTGTCTGAACCGGATGTTTTGGCAGCCTTCGCTTCATACACTGTCGCAAAAGATTCCCCTGCCTTCAAAGTTGTATTCGCAAGGCCGGATGTTCCATCGTAGAAGTAGTTATTTGGTGCCTCTACATTCACTTCTGCTTCCAGAGCAACCAGATTTCGAAGGGTGGCATCCTCATAGGAAATGTAGAAATATCCCCCATCTCCCCAGGAGTCTCCCCAACTGTTTTTTACAATCCAGGCACCATCATTCTGCACATTCGATGCTTCTGCAAAGTTGTCTTTGCTGTAGGAATCATCCCAACCCACAACGGTAACTGCATGATTCACACCTTTGTCCTCAGCGTTTGACAGTGCGGCAGTATCCGGATTGTAATATCCATAAGAAACTCCCGAATTAATCAGGACTCCAACGGAATAATACTGAAGGAGAAGCGTTTTCAATCGCTCTTCACTATAGTCTGAGAAGACAGCATTTTTCAGATAGGCTGCGGTATCATAAGCGCTTCCCGCATCCAGCATCTGCTCTCCCTCAGCCGGAAGTGGATATGACGCCTCCTGTGCCATTCCTGACCAGCTTGAAAGGAACATAGCCGCGATACTTGGATTTCCGCCGTCGTGATAGTTGCCGTTGACTTTGATATTCTGATCCCCTTCTGTAAGTCCGAGTGGATCCGCCGCTCGATTTGCCAGAAAGTAGGAAAGATGCTCTTCCGACAGATCATATGTCCCATATCCTTTTTTCAGAAGGGAAGTCTCCATAAGAGAAGCCACCGTAAAGGACCAGCAGTTGTTGTACGGCTGCTGCCTTTTCACAGAGGTAATCATCTGACTTTCTCTTGCATCAAAGGAAGACGGCATTCCATTGCTCATGACCATTGGCACATCATCCACCAGATCACTTCCCACAATGAAGGAATCAAGAAGCGGCAGGTTCATCATAGGTGCCAGCTGCTCTTCTCTTTCTTCTTCTGTCAAAGGACGTCCCATAATATAGCGGACACCTTTCTTCTCCTCGGACTCTTCCGAATCAGAAAGCAAGTCTTCTTCCTCTCCGGAAGTCAGAAGATCTTCGGTACTATCCGGATTCTCTGAAAGGATATCAGTATCTATCGTCTCCTGGTTTTCTTCTAATAAAAGCGAGTCGCCTGACGGTTCTTCCGAAAGTGCCGCATCTGACGGTTCCTGTATGAGAGAGGTTTCCGTTTCAGATAATGTTTCTGAAAAACTATCCCCTGCTTCGAAGGACTCTTCCTCCGCAGATGACACAGAACTCTGATTGTCCCAGGATTCCTCTCCTGTTTCGGAAATCAGTTCTTCAGCAAGAATCCCCTGGGAAGGCATCTGACCGGCCAGCATCGCTGCCGTCAGAGTCATCGCCAAAAGGCGTTGTATTTTCTTAAATCCCATTTCATTCCACCTTTCCGTGTGATATTTGGTTCGGTTAATTTTTCGTGTTCTAAGTTTGCGTGTTTCAGGTTTTACTATTTCCAATGTTCTTGTTTCATATCTTGCGTCCCTGCAATTTCGAGGGCATACATAGTTATTATACAAAATATTCTAATCACTGTCTATGTTACTCTTCTATTTCACCCTACTGTAATTTCAACACTTCAAGACATACTTGCTTCCCTTTCCCTTTCACCTGACAGTTATTTCCAACTCCCAGGGCATACTTGTGTTACTAATTCCATGAGCTGTCACTGATCTGCTCAGATATCCTGTCATGATAC
>JAUNAE010000363.1 GCA_030527765.1 Eubacteriales bacterium | reverse complement strand
CCAACAGGCAGCCTAGGCTATGGGGTGTTCAATTTGTTATTGCAATTTTCGTCCGTATTTCTTCTAAGAGATTATCTTTGCCTCAACAAACCATCTGTTGTTCTCTTCGTAAAAAAGATAATGTTCTCCTCCGCTGATCATGCAGGTGTATCTTATACCTGCACCACCTGCCTTTAGTGATGCTGCTCTTCTAGCATCCTTTATCTCGTCTATTTCAAAGGTTCTTCCGTCTTCCCAAACCACCTGTTTAGGTCTTAGTCTCCCATCTTGTGTAAAGTCAGCGTTGACTTCCACATACACTTTCCTAACCTTGGGCTTCATTCTTCACCCCTCCTTCTGCTTTTGCTCCACTGCGATTACCGCTTTCAAAGTAGCTATGTGGATGCACGATGTGATCATCCTTGGCATTCATTCCCGATAATTTCGTATCGTTTAACATCAGTCCACGCTTTATACTATGAAAGCCAAATCGTCTTCTTATTTCATCTAGGGTAATATCAATTTGATGCTCCTGCTCCTTCCTCTTCTCATCTACGAATAGATTTAATTGAGTTGGCATAGATGCATCTACTAGATTACAAGCTCTAACTCCAATGCTTCTAATAGGCTTATTCCATTTGTAATTTTGCAAGAACAGCTCCATTGCAATATTTACTAGATCTTCTGTGGTATCTGTAGGAGACATGATCTTCTTTTGCCTGGTAAAAGACAGAAGGTCCTTATCTCTTACAGATATCTCTACTACATTGCACTTAAAGTGATTTTCTCTCATTCTTGCAGATACACTCTCCGCAAGAAGAAATACGATAATCTTTACATCGTCATTAGATATTAGATCTCTATAAGTGGTCGTGCTATTGCCTATGCTCTTAATGGGAGCACAGTATCCTTCATCACTTACTGGAGTCCTATCTTCACCTCTTGCAAAGGCTGCTAGCACATATGCCATCTTCCCAAGAGAAGGCTTAAGATAGTCTGGGTTAAACTCTGCGAGATCTCCAACCGTCTGAATACCATAGTTTTGAAGCTTCCTATTTGTTGCTCTACCAACATACAAAAGTTCCTTGACAGGCTGCTTCCAAACGATATCTTTATAGTTATCTCTATTTATGACAGTTATAGCATCTGGCTTCTTATAGTCCGAACCAAACTTGGCGAATATCTTATTCCAGCTCACACCGATGCTGACAGTAAGTCCAAGCTCAAACTTAACCCGATTGCTAATCTCTTTGGCAATTGCTTTTCCATCCCCTTTAATGGAAGTACTTGCTGTTACATCAAGCCAGCTCTCATCAATCCCAAATGGTTCTCTCATATCCGTATACTCTGAATAGATTTCCTGAGCTAACCTTGAAAACCTTAAGTACAAATCCATTCTAGGTGGAACGAAGACAATCTCAGGGCAAACTTGCCGTGCTTGCCAAAGTGCCATGCCAGTCTTAACTCCTCTTCTCTTTGCAATGTAGTTAGCAGTCAAGACAATTCCATGTCTTGCTTCAGGGTCACCTCCAACCGCCATGGGCTTGTCTCGAAGTTCCGGTCTATGGAGCATCTCTACACTTGCATAAAAGCAGTTCATATCTGAATGTAAAATTACTCGCTCCACATGCCTTTCCTCCTCTAAACTCTTGACAAAATTAGTAATTTGAATTACGATATTAGAAACTCAATTTCTAATTAGCATTATAGCGATTAAATTTCGTCTGTCAATAGTTTTATAGAAATTTAATTTCGTTTCAAATATAGAAACAGAAAAGAGGTTTAGAAATGAAATTTGGTGAAAAGGTACGAGAAGCACGTAAAAACAAGGGTTTGTCACAAGTAGAGCTTGCTAAGATTGTCGGTGTTACCGGAAGAAATGTTTCTCTTTGGGAAACTGGAAGCACGCTACCTAGAACAAGAGAACTTATGGGGAAGATTGCAGATGCACTTGATCTTGATATTAACTACCTTCTGACAGAAGACGAATCCTTCATGATGAATGTAACAAATGAATTCGGATATCGTGGCAAGAAAGGTGCTGAGAAGCTTATGAACGAAGTTTCCGGACTCTTTTCTGGTGGTACTATGGCAGAAGAAGATATGGATGCATTTATGCTCGCCGTCCAGGAAGCCTATGTAGATGCGAAAAGAAAGAATAAAAAATACACTCCTAAGAAATATCTTAAGAGTGATGATGAATAGTCCGTTATATAGAGAGCCCATCTCTAACTGTTCCCTTATTTAGGATTAAGGTTGGTGAGACTTACTATGCGTTTTAACGATGCTGATTCAATAATCCGTAAAGCCAATAGATTGGTTCGCTTAGCTGGCTGCCATAATGCTGACACTATTGCTAAGGAACTTGGCATTACGATTATCCCAGTAAAATTTAGTAGCCAGAAAGGTGTATATAAGGTCATTGAACGCAACCGCTATATCTTCATCAAGGATAATCTTGATGATATCATGCGTAATATTGTCATACTTCATGAAATCGGACATGATCAGCTGCACCGTGGCAACGAAACTATATTCCAAGAATTTAATATATTTGACATGCAAGGTGACATAATGGAATATGAGGCCAATCTTTTCGCTGCCCAGATTCTGCTCCCAGATGATGATATCATAGACTACATCTATCAAGGATACGACGCAGGCCACATTGCCCGCGCCATGAATTCCGATATAAATCTAGTGGCTCTCAAGGTCGGTGATCTCTCTAGGAGAGGCTATGCCTTCCGAGAGTTGGAGCATAGGAATGATTTTTTGAAATAATATGGTTATTATACTCGTAGGAGAGTCCTCGAAGAGCAGCAATCTTTCTAGTAGGATCTATGTCATTACTGGCCAATCTAGCGTCCGCATGAGTCTACCTTATCTCATTTGATATTCGGATATAGATATAGATATTGACATTGGTTTAAGAAGTAAATACTGCGAGTAGATCAGCTCTCCTATAAATATTTAAACATTTAAATTTAATTCAAAATTACGTTCTAAACAGAACTATGTGCATTGGCACTGGTTCTTTTCTATTCATCAATTTCTAATATTTCTTCTATCACTTGTTTCAACTGCCCCTTTATCTTTTCTTCATCATCTTCAAATATAAACGGCAATCTCACAAAGTGAATATTTATATTCCCTGACGACCCTTGACTTTTGCCAATCGGATAAGAAGGTTCCTTATCTTCATGACGAAACATTGGGTATAGCAAGTAAACATCACTGATATTTCTTTTTCGTGCATATTCACAAACCTGGTAGATATCAGTTTGTTTAGGTTCTTCTGCTACAACCCGCTTTATTTCATCAGTATCGCCTTCAAATCTGGATACTTGTTTATACTTTGTATCAAGCACAAATACTTTATCTTTCAGTTCAACTAATATATCGTGTCGCATAGTGAATGCCGCTCCAAGCGAACGACCATCATATTGAATATCTTCTATCAAGTGCATTTCGCTTTGTTGAAGTTTTACCTTACCACCATGCTCTCCCACGACATCTTGCATATATCCACCAATAAAGCCTTCAAAGAGAAGTTCTGTTGGAAACATAAAGCAAAATGCCTCGTTTGTATCCATTGTATAACTTGATGTCTTATTCAATAAGAACATCTTACTCATACTCATAATAATACGGTATTGAGAATGCATCTTGCTCAACCTAATCCTATCGCAGTCCCCAGGCTGACAAGGAATATCGGATATATCATTCAATTTGACTAGAATATTACGAAGAGACTTTTGATTTTTCTTTGTAGTCATATTAAAAATCTGCTTGCAAGTATATTTAATGACCCTATTGACTGTATTATCAAATTCAAAGGTTGAATAAGTGCATTTAAACATGTTTGCCTGACCATTAGGAACCTTTTTAGTAAAGTAATCCTTAATATCAAACTTCCCTTTAATGCTGTTTATATCATCAATTTCCTCTACGTATCTATAATATAAGCCTCGCTCTAAAGCACTTCTTACATAACCAATATATA
>JAUNAE010000362.1 GCA_030527765.1 Eubacteriales bacterium | reverse complement strand
ATTATTTCATAGATTTGGAGTCATTTGGAACGGTATCTTATTCATCGCTTACGGTCTTTTTTATTGAAATTAATTGTCTCAGAAACAATTTTATAGTAAGTGCCAAGTTTCGGGGTGGATTTTAAAATCTGCCCCGATCTTTTATTCTGGTTGGTAGAAAACGTGAGCATTTTACCCTACATCTTTGTGATGTAGAAGTCACGTTTGCATCTCACATTTTTTCAATGGAGGTTATCAGCCATGCGTACTGCCAGTGTAAAACGTCATCAACAACTCCAACTCATCATGGAATGCCGCAAGAGCGGTCTTTCTGATAAGCAGTGGTGTCTTCAGCATGACATCCGTCCCGAAACCTTTCACATGTGGGTTTCCAGGCTCCGCAAAAGCGGGGCTGTTATTCCGGAATCTGAAGGTCATTCTCCGGAGATGCATGATGTTGTAAAGCTTGACTTCTCTACTTCTCTGCAGCCACTTCCCCAGTCACAAGCCATTGTAGGGCAAAATGCTAACATCTCACATGAGATGAGCGAATCCGTTCCTTCCTCAGAGATTGTGTTCGGTTCAGTTAAGGCGCGTTTTTATAACGGAGCAGATCCTGCCCTTGTATGCCTCATTCTCGATCAACTCGGAGGCCACTATGCTTGGTGACATTTCTTTAGCAAGTGATATCTACCTTATTACTGGTTACACAGATATGCGCAAATCCATTGATGGACTTTGTGCGTTGGTCGAAGATTCTTTACATCAAGAGCCAAGTCGCTGTGCGATCTATCTTTTCTGTGGTAAGCGATGCGATCGGATTAAGGTACTGCTTCGAGAACCGGACGGCTTTGTTCTTCTGTACAAACGACTGGATGTTGTACAGGGAAAATACCGATGGCCAAGGAACTCTTCCGAGGCAAAGCAGATCACTTGGAGGCAGTTCGACTGGCTGATGCAGGGGCTCGAAATAGAACAGCCTAAAGCTCTCAAGCTGGAACGCTAAACATTCGAAAAACGTTGATTTTACGGCATTTTTACGCTCTTCTATGGTATAATAAATCTATCAATTCAAGGAGCAGATGCCGTGTCAACGAGAGCGCAGGAATCGCAGCTCATCGAGCTGAAGGATACCATTGCACAGCTGAATATCACGATCAAAACACTGACGGACACGATTGCCCGTCAGGAGTTGGAGAATAAAAACCTGCAGGCGGAGCTCGACTGGTTTAAGCAAAAGCTCTTCGGCACATCCAGCGAAAAGCGAAAAACTCCTTTTCCGGGACAGCTCTCTCTTTTCGAAGAAAACGAAGAAGAGAAACCGATCGAGCCGATTGATCCGGAGACCATTCCCGCTTCTGATTCTAAGAAACCTCGGAAGCCGAGGCGGACGTTAGCGCAACAGTTCGCAGCGATTCCAACTCGTCAGGTTGTGGTGGACACGCTTTCGTTAGAGGATAAGACGTGTCCCGTTTGTGGTACCGGGATGGTGCCCATCGGAACCGAGATTATTCGTACCGAAATCGTCTATACAAGACCCAAAATAGAGCGCATCGAATACATCGCAACCACCTATGCATGTCCTCTGTGTAAAGATTCCCTGGAACCGCAGTTCGTAAAGGACAACGGGACTCCGGCCCTTATTCCCGGAAGTTATCTTTCGGAATCTCTTCTATCGTATATCGCATACCGGAAGTACGGTCTGTTTGTCCCTCTTCGAAGGCAGGAGAAGGATTTTCTTCAAGAAGGCGCTCCTATCAGTGCTACCACGATGGCCTCCGGACTGATTACGGCGGGAAATACTTATCTGCAGCCGATGTATGATTACTTCCGAAAGAAGCTTCTTGCGAGAAGATTTCTCATGATGGATGAGACTCCGGTACAAGTACTGAAGGAAAAAGAACGCAGAGCGGAGTCAAAATCATATTTCTGGCTCATTCGAACAGGAGAAGATCGCGAAAATCCGATTATCCTGTATAACTACACACCCACGAGAGCCGGTGAGAATGCCAAAGAATTCCTGAAAGGCATTTCTCCTGGATACTACCTGATGGCGGATGGATATCAGGGATACGGAAAGCTTCCGGAAGCAAAGCGATGCTGCTGTTATGCGCACATACGGCGGTACTTCCTTGAAGCAATTCCGAAAGGACATGAATCCGATTACAACCATCCGGCAGTACAGGGCGTTCTGTACTGTGATAAGCTCTTTGCCTACGAGAGAACTTATAAAGAGAAAGCGCTCAGTGTAAAGCGAGTGACTATGCGCCGCCAAAAGGATCAAAAACCGATTGTGGAGGCCTTTTTGGCATGGGCAAATCAAACGGACCCGAAGGATAACGCAAAACTCAAAAAGGCTCTTGCCTATGTTGTGAACCGAAAAGATTCGCTCTTCACCTATCTTGAAGACGGGCGATGCTCCCTTAGCAATAACCTAAGCGAAAATGCGATCCGTCCAGTGACACTGGGGAGAAAGAACTGGCTGTTCTCCGATACGCCGGAAGGCGCACATGCAAATGTGCTGTACCTGACCATGGCAGCGATGGCTAAGAGCTATTCATTAAATTTGGAAAGCTATCTTTCCTATATTTTCACAAAGCGACCGAATGAATCCATGAGTGTAGAGGAGCTCGATGTACTTGCACCTTGGAATCCGGAAGTACAAAAGGTATGCGGCATCAGAAGTACAGTCGAGACAGCTTCAAAATAAATCATCTACATCCCGGAAGTGAGAAATCGGTTTCCGGGATTCTTTATGCCATTCACCACACCCCGAAACTTGGCACTTACATTTTATAAGAATATCGTTGCAGAAAGTCTTGAAAAGTTGCAAAAACGATAGGAGACATAACTGTCTGTTGCATCTGAATGTTTTGTATTGCATTAAACTGCATTTTATGCAGTATAGATGCAACATAGATCTTCGGGTTGCAAAAAGTGTCATTCATATTGATAAAAATGCAACTGTTGATATAATGAAATTACAAAGCAACGGAACATCATCAAACAAGACGGAGGATGCAAAATGAAGGTACAGAGAATTGAGGAACTAATGGGATCAATGAAGTCTTTTGAAAGAGAAGGATATCACAAGGACGAACTCCTCGGCGAAATGTTTGCTTTACAGAGTGAGATCGTAGGGTTGACATTCAACGAAGCTCCGAATACTTCGGAATTGAAAATTTGGGATGTAGAACATTACTTAGAAGAGCTGAATGCAGAATATGGACATATTGCAGATGAGAAGCTTGCCAGTTTTAAGGAAGGAAGCAAGACCCTGTGTAACCTTATTAAGGCAGAAATCTCAGGAAATAGAGGGGAGTACAAGGCATTCAAGACACTTGAATATTTGAAATCTCAGAACAAGGTTCTTAAAAATGTAGAACTTAAAGATGGAGAACTTCGGACGGAGTTAGATGCTGTGGTTGTTACTCCAAGGTGTGTAACAATCGTTGAGGTAAAGAATACCGGAAAGAATGTATTCATTGATGAAGATGGTAATTATTATAGAACCGGTGAATTCCTGCGCTGGGATAGTAACATTGCCGAGAAGATGTCCGTAAAAGAGAAACTTCTAAGGACAGTTCTCGAAGCAGCAGGATATGGAGCAGTTCCAGTCAGAAGCATTGTAGTATTCACGAACAATCGTATTGAGGTTCAGAATAAATACCGACAGATCAGAACAAGTTTTGTGAGTCAACTGACATATATTATTGATGGCTATCGTTTGGAGGAGACTCTGAATATTGATGATATGGACAAGCTGCAGGAAGCTATCCACAGAGCGGAATGTAGAGAACTGTATCCATTTGAACTGGATGTGGAGCAGTACAAGATGGATTTTGCTGAACTTATTACCACATTAGAAGCTGCCAAGGAGCAGAAATGTATTGAAAGAATTGCCGAAGAAATTAAATCGGCAGATGGCAAAAATACGAAGTTCTCAAGACATACTAATCTTGTAACCGTTATTAAAACGATCTTTATATCGAAGCGTTTTAAGTATGT
>JAUNAE010000361.1 GCA_030527765.1 Eubacteriales bacterium | reverse complement strand
GATTGTCGTTCCCGTATCCTTCCAGAAGGTTAACTACACCCCACACACCAAGACCTGCGCCGATTGCGACGACAAGGGTAGAAAGTGTAGAAATTGCACTGCTAAAAAATGCCATACTCGCCAAAACCAAAATCGCAGATTTTTTCTTTTTGTCTTTTGGTATTGGACGCTGCCCGAAAGAAAAAGGAGCTGAATGCATGTTGATTCGGCTCCTCTCATACTGCGATTTCGGTATCTCCTTCCTTCAATATCATTTTCCAGGCTACGTCGCAGTTTCTTATTCTGTTTTTGTCACCTCACGCTGCAGTGGGTGCTCTGATGCTCTGTATCTTATTCTTCATCCCCGAACTCCTCCTCATCTTCCGGTACAACCACCTCGAATACCTCATCTACCACCTCATCAGGCTTTGGCAGGTATAGAGGACTGATTTCTTTATCTACCTGGTACCAGTTCTTGGGATCCGCATCCGATAAAAATCGATAATAAGGATGCTTAGTAATATCATATTTGTCAGAAAAGAATGGTCTGGCACCTCTGATCTGCAAGATACACTTGCCGCCATCCATGACAGCGATCTCATCCTCTGTCATCAGCTGCTTGCCAAGCTTCTGATAATTTAGACCGAAGGACTTTTGATTGCTTCTCGTTTCCGTCGTGTTATACAGATCAATCGTTTCCTTACCCAGGATCTCACTCATTTCCTTTAGGGTCGTCTTCTCTTTTCCGCCAAGGAACAAGGTAGTATCACAGTTACCGACAATGGTATCCGCAGCATCCTTGTACATGGTTTTTAGCTGAGATTGCGACTGCAAAATAATAGAAGCAGAGATCTCCCTGCTTCGAATCGTAGCAATCAGCTTATCAAACTGCGGAATCTGACCGATATTTGCGAACTCATCACAGATGACTCGAACATGGATAGGTAGACGACCACCATAGATATCATCTGCCTTATCGCAAAGCAGATTAAAAAGCTGTGACTGCAGCATCGCAATCACAAAGTTAAAAGTAGTATCCGTGTCCGACATGATGAGAAACAGAGCCGTCAAACGATCTCCGATCTTATCCAACTCCATCTCATCGTAGGACATGATCTCTCTAAGTTCCGCGATATCAAAGGCTGCCAGTCTTGCACCACAGCTCACGAGTATCGACTTCGCAGTTTTGCCGGCCGCAAGCTTAAATTTGCGATATTGCCTTACCGCAAAGTGCTCCGGCTCCCGTGCCTCCAGATCCTCAAACAGAAGATCCACAGGATTTTTATATTCCTCATCGTCCTCTCGGACCTCGGACTCATTTAAGAGATCTAGCAGTGTGGAAAAGTTCTTCTCTTCCTCCTCCCCTTCATACCAGATATAGGCAATGAGTGCGGTGTACAAAAGCTTTTCCGCTTTATACCAGAAATCTTGCTGTTCCTTCTCACCTTCTCCCTTGGTATTGGCCATAATGACCGTCACCAGCTTCAGGATATCCTTTTCGGATTTGATGTAGGCGAAGGGATTATAATGGAGACTCTTAGAGAAATTGATGGTGTTTAATACCTTGATCACATAGGGCTGATAGATCGGCTTTCCGTCCTCGCCCTTGATGATTTTTCCCATCTCATCTCTTTTCGGTGCACCACGCTTCAGCAGCTTCCCGACTTCTCCGATCAGCGTTCCCTTTGGATCTGTCAGTACAAGGCTGCAATTCATTTGCATGACAGATGGCTTTACAAAGAACCTTGTCTTACCGGATCCAGAACCGCCGATAACCAGAATGTTTTTGTTTCTGGCATACTTTGGATTTTTCGGTCGGCTTTCCATGGTGATGGCTTCTGTCGCCGTAAGGGGGATATTCATCCAGGGATTATCAGATCTATAGTTCTTGATGTCTTCCCGGTCTCCCCACTTGGCAGATCCATACTCCACACCTTTCCGAAATTTTTTGGAATCCTGCTGTTTCTGCCAGATGAGAAGCTTGGCGGCGACAGCGCCCCCGATACCGACAAGCAGATCCTTCCCGTCAAGACTTGGAAGGATACCAAGTATCTGCTGGGAATGCTCCATCAGATACATCATCTTATCGCCGACCTTCATTCCCGGACTAATCTGATACAGATGGGAAATTCGGTTGGCCAGGATAAAAATAAAAAGATAGGGCAGGTTGAGGATGACCAACCGTCTGAACTCATCGGCGGACAGCTTACCCTTCAGCTGACCAGTCATCCGGTAAAAGAAGCGTTTTATCGAAAAATCCGGGACCTTTGACTTTTGATTCTTCATTTTCTTAGAACTCAAAGTGACTGATCCTGTACCTTCTGTCTAATTTTGCTTCTCTTATTCTGTGCAACCATTGCCCTGTATTTCTGCAGCCGCTTACGAATCGTATTCTTGTTGGCCTTCTTGATTTGTGCCGTGGAGAAATCCCGGAATGCGGCATGAATCGCATCCTGATCTCGCCCTTTGAAAAACACCATGTACACCGGAGGATCCTTGGATTTATCCTTCTTCACGGCAAAATTGATGCCGTAACATCTGGCATAACGTTCAAAGGACTTGATGTTCCTGTTGTCGATCTCGATGTTGGTCATACCGGCATTTTGAGAGGCAAGCTCCTTCACAGAGATTTTTCCCTGTTTCGGCCGATTCATCTTGGCCGCCTTCTGCTGCATTTTGATATTCTTTTTTTGTGTCTTTTTCTGTTCATGCTGCTTAAGATACGAGTTGATCGCAGACAGAAGAACTCTTGCGGTCAGCTTCGTCGCATGAATCACCAAAGTCACCGTTTTATTCGTAACCTCTTCCTGCATGCATTTGCGCCTCCCTTCTTAAGATTCTTAACTGCTGTCCTCTACGGAAATCATTGGTCTCAACTCCCTTCTCTTTCGTTAACGGTCCTTAAGTTTCATCCATTCCATCTTCAGATCCTGTTCTTGTATCCTTTGATCAGCTCCCTGGTAGATCACCGGCAGACACATCTCCATCAGTCTGCTGTAGATTCGGCGGTGTTCCATATCCAGATCCGGCCTTGTCATATCCTGGTAAGACAGATTGGTAGTTACAATCAGTGGTTTCTTGGTACAGTATCTGCGGTCGATGATGTTGTAGATCATCTCCAGAGCAAATTCTGAATTTCTCTCGATGCCCAGATCATCGATAATCAAAAGCGGATAAGAGACCAGACCGGAGATGATCTGATTCTTATCCGCATAGGGCTTCGTTAATTCATTTAATATTCTGGAGAAGTTGGTCATCATGACACTGACTCCTTGCTCCATCAGAGCATTGGCAATACATCCGGCAAAGAAGCTCTTACCGGTACCCACTGGCCCCATAAGAACATATCCAATGTTTTTCTCCTGCATCTCTTTCCAATTTTTTACATATGTTCTGGCAAGATTCAGCTTCGGATTCTTCCCGTTATCATTTTCAAACCGCCATTCCCGGAAGCGATGCTCGGTAAGTCCGATGGTCTTCAAGCTCTGAACCCGCCTTGCGAATTCACGTCGTTTCTCTTCTTCTTGTTTCGCTTCCAGCATAGCCTGGTCACATTTGCACAGGCAGTGTACTACCCGTTCCACTCCAAAAAAATGATATCGGTTCTCTTTGCGTTCATTACAGACACCACACCGGCATAAGCCGTCTTCATCATAATAATCCGGTGGACGGTTCACCGTATTGGCTTTTACCTTTTTATCCAGATCAGAAATACAATCTTCAATGCTCATAAACTCTTTCCTTCCGGCACATCATAATTTTTCACCTGAATCTCCTTTTTCTCTTTGGCCGCCCAGCTGCATATGGTTGCATAATGGTTATGGTAAAATTTTCCGGTGGACTTCATATAGGTGGAAAGCTTCTCGATCCATGTCTCCCATTCATAAGGGAAGCGTCGCTTCAGCTCTCTAAGCTCCAGATCCTTCAGCTCAACATTATGAAATGATCCATATACCTTTGGACTCTCGGAAATCCGGCTTATATCAGGCTTATTCTTATCAGTCTTACTCTTAT
>JAUNAE010000360.1 GCA_030527765.1 Eubacteriales bacterium | reverse complement strand
CCACCTTGCATCAGACTCTCTTTTTCTTGCCATTCTATCTCGTTCTTTTTCTCTTTCTGCTTGTTCTCTCATCAATTTGGTTTGTTTTTTCATTTCCCGTTTGATGCCCGCGTTAGCAATGGATGAACTTAGCAAAGAACTGAAGAATCCCGACCCATTAGAATGCCCTCCGGCATCATACTCATCATAGGATTCATATTCCGCTTCCTGCGCTCTCATTTCTGCCAATGCTTGTTGCTCTGCTTCCCATTGGCGTCTTTGTCGTTCTTCTACTTCGAGTTGATCGCCCATGTTTTTCCTATATTTTTCAATAGCCTTTTCAACTGTGCAGTAAATATCATTTCGCATTGCCCTTTGATAAATTCCAAGCGCTTCATGATTTCTTGCATCAATAGATGTGGTGGAAACTGTGTGCTCTTCGAGCAGTGTAAGCCCTACAGGAGTTACGATATCTTTAAATTGTTCAGGAATTTCATCATCCACTTTGAAACTAACCATAATAGTTTTTGGAATGCCTGCTAATTCAGTTAAATTTTCAACCTGCTCTTTGTATTGCTTCTGGATATTGTTATTCTTTAAATTAAATACTTCTTATCTATCAAATTTCATCCAAATTAAAATAAGGTACGACCTAAATCATTCTGATGCATTTTGTTTCAGATTGTTTAAGGCTGTACCTTTTTCTGTTATTATGATTTCTGTAACCTTTTCACACAAAAAGCAGGAACCTCCCCGCCTAAAGTTTGGTGCCTGCTTTGCCTGTACCGTGGATAGCACTCTTCAAAAAAGTTGCTTCACACACATTTACGAAAAGTTGCTTCACACACACCTATGATAACCTTAAACACAAATATTAACAATACCTTAACTCAAAAAATTTATAATCAGTTGATTGCCGGCCTGCAGTTCCACCAAATGACCTGCACCTGTGGGCATTCCGGCTCTCTTTCCGTCCATGGCTACTACATGCGTTCTCTAAAAGTACCGGAAGGTAAACTTCGTCTTCGCATCTGCCGGGTGATCTGTTCCTGTTGCGGACGCACCCATGCACTCCTGCCATCTGTCATCGTCCCATACTCCCAGATTCCCCTTCAAGAACAGGTGGAGATTATTTCAGCATATGAGACATCTCATTCTTTGGAATCCGTAATGAGCAGAAATCCTTCTATTGACGAGAGTAATTGTGCCTATATCATCCGTCAGTATTATCGTCACTGGAAACAACGCCTTCTTTCGGAGCGGATTGATATCTGTGACATTTCACTTGTTTCCCGGTGTTTTACTGCTTTTTTCAGACAGTTCATGCAGATTAAAAGCACCCCGAATATCCTTTTTTTCAATACCACATAACCTGACATGACTTCCTGCTTTTTGTACTTTATAGTCAAAGAAAAAAATACAGGAGGTACAAAAATGAAGCAAGAAAAAATGCATGACATCGCTTTAATGCGCTATTCCGTCATTGCCCCGCTGATTACCGGGCTTCAGGAAGACTTTCCTTCCCTTGAAGCTTTCTTTCGTGATGCCTCGGCACGGGGAGTCACGGCACCGGACGGAAGCATCCGGCACTTTGCACCCGATACCATAGAAACCTGGTATCGTGCTTACACAAAACACGGGTTTGAAGGCCTTCTTCCTTCCGGTCGGTCGGATGCCGGAAAACCAAGAAAACTGGATGAGGATTTACAGGAACAGATTCAGTATCTGAAAACGAATTATCCCCGTATGTCTTCGGCAGCCATTTTTAGAACATTGGAAGAAAAAGGAATGATTCAAAAAGGACAGGTATCTGCTTCCACAGTCAACCGTTACATCAACCAGCTTGCTTTTGAACAGAGGACCACAACCAACAGGGACATGCGGCGTTATGAACGCCCTCACATCAACGAAGTATGGTGTGGAGATTCCAGTGTCGGTCCTTATTTAAAAACGGAAGACGGGCTGAAACACAAGGTCTACATTATTGCCCTTATCGATGATGCCAGCCGTTTTATCGTAGGAATTGACGTGTTTTTCAACGACAATTTCGTGAATCTCATGTCGGTCATGAAGTCTGCCGTAGCCAAGTACGGAAGACCGCAGTTATTCAACTTTGACAACGGCAGTTCCTACAAAAACAAACAGATGGAACTGTTAGCGGCACGTATCGGTTCCGTCGTTCACTACGACCAGCCGTATACGCCAACGCAGAAGGCCAAAATAGAACGTTGGTTCCGCACCATGAAGGATCAGTGGATGTCCGCACTAGATATCCGCGAATTCCACTCATTGGAAGAACTGCGTGGAAATCTGCTTGCATATGTGCAGAAATACAATCATTCCCCGCATTCTTCATTAAAAGGGAAAACGCCACATGAACGTTTCTTTTCTGAACCGGAATGCATCCGCAGACTTACAGATAAGGAACTGGAGGACTCTTTTCTCTTAGAAATCGAGCGTCGCGTATCTGCTGACAGTGTGGTTGTGATTGACCATGTGGAATATGAGGTGGACTGCCGCTTTGCAAAACAGCGCATCCGTCTCCGCTATTCCCCGGATTTAACTTCCATTTTCATTGTGGAACAGGATGGAACACTCACTCCGATCCGTCTGCTCAACAAACAGGAGAATGCGTTTGTAAAACGCGAAAAAATACATTTATGTCGAGGTGAAGAAGCATGAATTACCATACACGATACGGTCTGGAATTCAATCCGTTTGTAAAGAATTCCAAGGAGATTCTGGTAGACACCAAAGAATCCAAAGAGGTTTCCTTTCGTCTGGATTATCTTGCAAAAACAAAAGGCTTCGGTCTGCTTACCGGTGCTCCCGGCAGAGGAAAAACCACTGCCATCAGAAACTGGGCAGCAAGTTTAAATCCCTCCTTATACAACGTGGTCTACTCCAGTCTTTCCACTCTGACTGTGCAGGACTTTTACCGTAATCTTGCACAGGAACTGGGCGCCCAGCCGGCTTTCCGGAAACCGGACAACTTCCGCCTGATTCAGAACGAGATTACACGTCTTGCTTTGGAAAAACGAAAAACTCCAGTCATCATCATTGATGAAGCCAACTATATCAGCAACGCTGTGCTGAATGACTTAAAGATGTTATTTAACTTTGAAATGGATTCTAGAGACAGAGCCGTGGTTCTGCTTGCAGGCCTTCCACTTCTGAATTCCACCCTGCGTCTGACCATCCATGAACCATTCCGTCAGAGAATCGTGATGAATTATAACATGGAGGGCATTTCAAAAGAGGAAGGCAGAACTTATATTTCCAAAAAACTTGCCGGCGCCGGCTGCCACCACACCGTATTCGAAGATGCTGCTGTGGAAGCCATTCTAAATGCTGCCGACGGTACACCTCGTATCATCAACAAACTCTGTAATGCCTGCTTACTGATTGGAGACAGTTCAAATGCCGCCACCATTCATGCCGACATTGCAATGCAGGCAGTGAATGACTGCGAACTGGGTTAGGAGGTATCGTATGAATTTCAAATATATCTGTGAAGGTTTTTCTGACATGACTCCTTCTGAGTGGATTGGGGAGATTTCTCCCCTTCTTCCGTTTGAAACGAAAGAATTCGAGGTTACTGCAAGAGGCAGTCGCTTTCATCTGATTATTGGTGAACACAGTTATGGGAAGTATATCTATATTTCCAATCTCAGAATCGGAACAGACATCGCCGGATTGAACGAACGCGAATGGAACCTGTCACATCTGTTAGAGCAGCATCCTCAGCTCCAGCCGGTCGATGCCATCAGCAACACAGATGCACTCGTTACAATTGAAAAACACTATAACAAAGATGAAAGTGATTAATTATACGTTACAGAAAACCCGAATGTTCTTGCAGTCAGCAAACTCATTCGGGTTAAATAATGTGCTTCGTTTCTTGATAACTGTATTTAATATGCATAATTGGGATTGAATAATGTGCTGAAACCGCTGTGACAATTTCGAAAACGGTGGTAAATAATGTGCAACATGAAGGTGTAAATAATGTGAAAAACAACA
>JAUNAE010000030.1 GCA_030527765.1 Eubacteriales bacterium | reverse complement strand
ATAAATGTGATGCAGTTATTTACCATCGTCCATCCTTTGGCAAACTGGTCCACATCTCCCCGGGAATCCAGTTTCTCCGCCGGATAAAATTTCACAACATCTCCCTTGCGTCCTTTTACCTCAAAAGAAAGCATGAAGGAACAATTTTGACTAAGATCATAGATCTCTGCATCTGTACTCTCCGAAAAATTTCCGCAAAACTTTGCTTCATAACTGTGAATCACCTTGATCGGCGGCATTTTCTGCTCCAACAATTTTCCCTCGGGAATGTCTGCACCGGAAGCTGCCTCCGCCTGATTCCAGGCAGAATCGTCAAACCCGAAAGAATCCCACTTTCCCTGGTTCAGTCTCTGCTCAATCAGTTCTGATCCGTATACATTACTTGAGACAACCTCATGTGAGATCGTTTTCCAGGTTGTATCCGTTTCAATCCGTTCGCTTGTTCCATTCAAATACGTGATTTCAAGCACAAGCCCAAGCACCAGATGCTCTCCATATACACGATATGGATTCGGATTTGGCGGCATAAATTCCGGAAATTTGAAAGAGTAGCCTTCACTGTCATCTAAGTGAAACCATCCATTTCCGACTTCTGCACCAATGACGTTCCTTCCCTCGTGCAGCGCATCTGTCACATCAAATGTCACATATTGAACCAGCTTTCTATACTCTGTCCATGCCGGATCCAACTCATGATCTCCAACTTTCTGCCCGTTCAGATGCAATTCAAACTGTCCAAGTCCACAAATCTTAACAACAGCCTTCTGAACCTCACTTTTCACATCAAATTCTTTTCTTGCATAGAAAGGGGTTCTGGTATGATTGGTGATCCACTGTTTCCATAATGTATTATTCATCTTTCTATCTCCCAAACGATTGCCTTCATCTCAGATCTTTATAATTACTCAGACAAATTTTAATGTCCGGATCGACAAATCCGATACATTTTCAAATTTCAGTGTCACTTCATACGTTCCACACTTTGAAACATCCCATTCTGCCTTCGCAGTTCCCTCTTTCATTACCAAAGCGGCGGCAATCTGGTCGTTTAAGAAAACCTGAACCATTCCATCGCCTTCGCCTTCTATTTCCACTCCATGGAATCCTTTGTCACTTTCAATATATCGGAACACTGCTGTATCTCCACTTGCAATATTTGTCAGCCACTCGCTTTCCTGTTTGTCCAGACCAACAAAACATTTTCCGGTCACACCACAGGCCTGGTATCCCATGATGACTTCTCCAATTCCAAAAGGCTTTCCCGGTCCCTGAGAGGTCATTTTCACCTCCGGAATACTTCCATCTTCGAGAATGGTAATTGGCTCAATACAAAGTCGTCTATGCTGCTGTACTCCCCGGCTGCAGCGATGATAAAAGACATACCACTGTCCATTGACGCATTCTATGGAGCCGTGATTGTTCCAGCTCTCCGGATCACATCCATCATTGTCAATAATGATACCTCGATACACAAATGGACCCATTGGAGACTTGCTTGTTGAATATCCCAACGCTGTAGGTTTTCCGCGCTCCATATTCGCATAGACATAATAGTACGTGTCTCCAATCTTTCTCATGGAGGATCCTTCATGGAAGAAATGTTCCTCTTCTGTCACAAGATCATCTACAACATCCTCCGGACAAAAACTCATCATATCCTCATTCAACTTCACCCCATGAGAAAAAAGCTGTCCCCAGTAATAGTATGCCTGACCATCTTCATCAATAAAGATTGCAGGATCAATACCACCGCATGGCAGCTGTGTTGGATTTTCGAAAGGACCAACCGGTGAATCTGCAACAGCCACACCCTCACTGTCATCGGACATACAGAAATAGAGATAATATTTTCCATCCTTCTCAATACAGTCCGGTGCGAAAAGAAGCGGAGGTTTGGGTTTGTCCTTCTCGGCTTCAAACATTGCTTTCATGTCAACCCCGCGCTCTATATCACGCTGAATCATTTTTTGAATAAACGGTGTCGGATGAGACCAGTCAATACCCGGATACTTCGGCGCATCAGGATTTCCAAACCATGGAATTTCTTCTCCGCGAAGAGCTGTCTCATGTACTTCCCAGTTTTCCATATCTGCAGTTGATACCACATGGTACTCTTCGCTGCAGTATACATCTTCCTTCGTATCGTAACTTCCATAAATATAAAGAGTCCCGTCACTCATCACATGGGCTTCACTGTCCGGCACATGATGCTCCAGTGGAAGGATTGGATTATGTGTATTTCTAAAGTTCTTTATCATTGTCATTCTCACCTTTCTTGTTTTGTTTCATTCGCACGCAAATCTTCTTACGAGATTCGCGATTTAATCTGATAATAAGTTTAGCAAGTCCTGCGAAAATAAAAAGGCGAAATGCCGACATAAATACGTTGGAATTACGACACGGCTCCGTGATACAAAAAAGCCCGACCGACTCACGACAACTGTCACGAATCAGTCAGGCAATTAAGTCAAACGAATATTCGCAATTTGCTTCACATTGGAAGCGAGAGACTTGCTTGAATTCAATTGAAATTCAGGCAGATCAATGCAATCAGGATGATGAAAAGTCCCGCCATCTGCTTCTTACTCAGTTTTTCACGGAATACAAATACTCCCACAAGGGTTGTGCAGGCGATAGTTCCCACACTGTAGGAAGAATATGCGATGGTCGCCAGTACATGATGGATGGCCCGCAGGAGAAATACCGCTGAAAAATAGTTGGGCACTCCGATCACAACGCCCCAGAGAACATCTTTTCCTGTGAGTTTTTCCTTCTTGTACAATGCAAGCGCAATGCATAAAATCATAGCAATACAAAAAGTATAGAAAATGAACTGGTCTTTTCGACCGGCATCCCCGTACTGTTCATAAACCTTGGCCATGACATCCGTCACACCACCCGCGAGCAGGAGGAACAACAGAGACATTTTGAAATGAAATCCGCCTTCTCCTTTTTGATAATTCATAATAATGATGGCAAAGAGTGATAAACCGACTCCCAGAAGCTGAAGGGATGTCGGCTGTTCTCCAAACAAAATCACTGCCGCCAATGTCGGAACAAGAACTCCAAGCTTCATGAACGTTGCTGAGAGTACCACTCCGTTTTCCTGAATGTTGTACTGGTAAAGGATAAAGGATGCCAGGTACAGAATTCCCTGAATCACCCCGAGCCCAATGCTCGTCTTTTCTATAACGAAGTTTCCGGCTCCCGTGGATATTCCGGCCAGAAGTGTGCAGCAAACGTAGTTCACTGCAAGCATACTCAGGTCATTTTTACAATAGTTCTTTCCCAGGCGCATGGTGATACCCACCAAGGCGCTGCTCAGTACTGCTAGAATTAAATAGATCATCGAATGTCTCAGTCTACGGAAGTTACTTCAACGGATCCGTCTGCATGTTGGAATCCGGCAAGTTCCGGATGTTCTCTCTTCTCCGCTGTGTAATTCTCGTATTTCGTCTTTCTGTTGTGTGTCTGCTGTGCCCAGATACGGTCAGCCTCTTTGCCCCACTCTTCTGCATAACGGTCACACTTAGAGCATAACTGCTCTACCGTTTCCTCACATTCTGCATTGGTTCCATGTGCACCTGTCTTTGCAATCATGGCTCTTAAGTTCTCCGGATTCTCAAGCATCGGGCATGGACGCAGATGGTTGCGGTTAAATGGCTGTCCTTCATGATATGCCTTAAACAACGGGCTCTGCAGCATCTCCAGAATGGATTTGTCTTTGATGTTGGAGTCAGAGAAGTGAATGAATACACATGGCTCTGCATCTCCCTGTGCATTGATGTGGAAATAGTTTCTTCCACCTGCAATACATCCACCTACATACTCTCCATCATTCTGGAAGTCCATCGGGAAAAATCCAACATCGCATGCAGTAGAACGGATATAGCGAATTTTCTCAATCATTTTCTCTCTCTGCTCTACCGTAGGCATCAGTTCCGGTACTGCATTTGCACCGACCGGCATATAGTGGAAGTAGAATCCAAATCTTGCACCCTTTTCTGCTATGAAGCGGATAAAGTTCTCATCGGATACTGCTTCGATATTGTGTCTAGTATAACAGATGGATGTTCCATAAACAATTCCATATTTTTTCAGAAGATCCATTGCTTTCATAACTGCGGCATAATGTCCGTCGCCGCGTCTTTCGTCGTTGGTTTCCGGGGTTCCCTCAATAGAAAGCATGAATGTGATATTTCCCAGTTCTACGATCTTCTCACAAAGTTCCTCTGTAATCAGTGTGGAGTTTGAATACAGTGCAAATGTACAGTCGTTGTGCTTCTCTGCAAGCTTCAGGATATCTTTCATGCGGACAGTCGGCTCGCCTCCGGTCAGCATGTACAGATAGGTTCCAAGTTCTTTTCCCTGTGTCACAATTTTGTCCATATTCTCATAGGACATATTGTTTTTGTGGCCGTATGTTCCGGACCAGCATCCGGTGCAGTGAAGGTTACATGCATCTGTCGGGTCAAACAGGATGAGCCACGGAATGTTGCAATTGTATTTTTCCCGGTTCGCACGAATCATCTTTGTTCCCCTGAAGAACGCCTCGTATCCGAGATTTAAGATGAATTTCTTTGCATATTCCGGATTTGTCTCATCCAGTACCTGATTCAGGAATTTCACCCAGCGGTTCTCCGGATTGCGAAAATATGCTCTTACTTTGTCGAAGGTTTCCTTATTTGCATCTTTATAAAAAAATTCTGCCTTGTCAATTATGCTAAGGATTGTTTCTTGTCTTTCGGTAATGTCTGACTCTTTTGTCAGTTTGCCCACGATTCGATTAACCATGATCTCAAATGCTTTTCTCTCAGCCTTGTGCTGTGTCGTTTCAATGATTGACGCCATTTTTCTTTCTCCTTCGCATAGTTTATTTTCATCTCAGTCGGGGAGACCCCCATCTTCTATAAGTGGAGGATAACAAATTAGTCTCAGTGGGGGTCTTAATCCCCGACTGAGATGAGCCTCCGGCGGATCGCAGAGTTCGGCAGAAGAAAGTTGCTTCGCAACTGCCGAACTCGCGCGCGAATCTTCTTACGAGATTCGCGATTTAAAACTGTCCCGTATTCCTACTGCCATTGTTCATGGCAGCAACAGAATCTTTACAGCTATTTATTTCCGTATTTTTGCTGTTTTGTCTTTCTTTTTCTACAATTGTAGATTATAATCAAGTTAGTTGTGGAACACAATTGCCACTTTTCGAACTATTATGGATTATTCTACAGAATCGACAAAATCGGGGAATAATTATGGATAAAAGAATTATCAAAACGAAAAAAAATATACGTGATACCTACCTGAGTATGCTGGCAGATTCTTCCATCAAAAAGATCTCCATTTCAGAGCTTACCAGGCGTGCCAATATCGACCGCAAAACTTTTTATCTGCATTATGATACGCTGGATGATATTTTAAGAGAATTAGGGAAGGAGCAAATGAACGATATTGTTCATGCTCTGGAAGAAAAGGGCTTCTTCGACCATCCTCTGGATGTGGTTCCTTTGATTCAGATTCTGAATGATGTTCTCTCACAGGACATTGTTCTTTTCGAAAAAATTGCCAGGAATCCGAATGATCAGTTCTTCTGGAACTCTCTTGAAGATATTCTTATTAAGACCATTATTGACGAGCATAACCACCAGTTTCTCACACCCACTTCCAGAAACCAGCTGATTGTCTATGCCAGATACTTTGCCCACGGCTTCATTTCCATCTATCTGGACTGGCTGCGAAAAGACATTGATATGGAACTGAATGAACTGAGCCAGACACTTCTGGAAGCTTCTTTCTACGGAACTCAGAAGATTCTTGCCCTGAAAAATCCCGAATAAGATCAAAGAAAGGAATTCCTCATTATGAACTCATCAAAAAAGAAAAAAGAAATTCTCCGGGCGCTCAAATTCACACTGTTTTCTATTTCTGCCGGAGTGATTGAAATTGCCGTGTACAGCCTTCTGGACGCTGTCACTCCATGGAAATACTGGCCCTGCTACCTGATCGCACTTGTTCTGAGTGTTGTGTGGAATTTTACCCTGAATCGCCAGTTCACTTTCCAGTCTGCCAACAATGTGCCAGTCGCCATGGCAAAGGTTCTGGCTTTTTATGCAGTGTTTACCCCTGCTTCTACCTGGACCGGCAACTATCTTGCAGAAGTAGTGCTCGTCCCCGGAATTCTTGTAACCATTCTCAATATGATCTGCAATTTTGTTCTTGAATACTTATATGACATGTTTTTTGTCTTTGGAAAATCTCTGGACACCAACAAGAAAGCACAGGAACAGAATTAACACAAAAGGAGAACCGTCGAATCACTCTTCGACGGTTCTCCTTTTGTATGCCAAGTCTGTCAAACTCTGAAACTTTTCCATCCGCACTGGTTTTCCAAGCAGATATCCCTGAATCTGATCACACTCGTATTTTTTGAGAATATGAAGCTGTTCTGCTGTCTCCACACCTTCTGCAATCACATTGTGATGCAGAATATGACCCATGGAAATCACAGCCTCAATATAGGCATTCTTCTCCTGTTCATCCGAAAGCTTATCCACGAAAGACTTATCAATCTTCAGTGTATCAATCGGAAGCTCCATTAAATATGACAGGGAAGAATATCCTGTTCCGAAATCATCCAGTGCGGTTCGAATCCCCATCTCTTTCAGCATTTGCAGCATATTCACTGCCTTTTCTCTTCCACGAGGGGAAATGAGCACCGATTCCGTAATCTCAATCATGAGATTCTGCACCGGAAAATCATATTTTTTCAAAAGATCATTGAGTTTTTCCGTGAAATTCACAGAAAAAATTGTCTTCACAGAGAAATTAACGGATAAGGTGAGGTTCGGATCCTGATCTAACAGTGGTCGAAACTCCTTAAGAGCACTTCCAAAGATATAAAAATCCAAATCTACAATAATCCTCGTTTCTTCAGCAACTGGTATGAAGTAATAAGGTGAAATCGTATTTCCTTCACTGTCCTTGATTCTTGCCAATGCTTCCGCACCAATCAGTTTCTCTGTTTCTGCACTGAACTGCGGCTGATACACTACATAAAAGTTTCCCTTCTGAAGTGCATTTCGAATATTCTGCTCTACCATAAAATCGCCGCTTAAAGAATGCATATAGCTTGATTGAAAAATCTCTACATTCTGTTTGCCCCGATTCTTCACGTAATACATAGCTACATCCGCATAGCGGTAAAGATCTGTGTAATTCTCTGCATCATCCGGGTAGACAGCCACACCAATGCTTGCGGATACACTGATTTCCTCACTCCCAATGACATACTTATGATCCTCGGAGTAGATTTCCTGAAGAACATTGTTCTTCACATAATCTCTGAATTCCTCCTTGGACAGTTCTGTCTCCATAATAATGACGAATTCATCCCCGCCCAGTCGGGCAAACAATACATTTTGGTTCTGAAGTTTTCTGCTCCATTTCTCGGAAAACTTCTGCAGAAGAATATCTCCCCTGTCATGTCCCATGAGATCGTTTGTCTTTTTGAAATCATCAAGATCAATCAAGACAAAGGCAAATCGTTTGTTTCTGTCGATGAGCTGCTCAACTTCACTGATCAATGCCCGCCTGTTGTACAGATTGGTCAATGTATCTCTGTAAACAATCTTGTTCATCTTTTTTATATAGGAATTAATGACCGTAAGAATCAGAATCGCCTCAAAATTCATGAAAATTCCCGGAATACTTCCCAGACTTCCGCTTTGAATCATTCCGGCAATGACCACTCCCATATGCATCGCCAACAATGTCACAGAAATATGGTACCCGTGCTTTCCTCCATAGATTGTCAGAAACATGGTTACCAGCATCTGAACCATTGTCAAAAGACTGAGCAGCCGTCCAATTTCCAGAGGATTTCCCATAATGTATAAGACCATGTAATGTCTGGAACAGTAGGCAATCAATCCGACCAGTCCCACAAACAAAACCACAGAAATCACTTGCACAAAAGATTCCAGACGTCGTTTGTTCATATCACTTATTTGTGATCATACGCTATGCGTATCATCTTATTTCCTTTCCGATTATTCTATAGGTACTCGCGGCAGATCCCATCGAAAATGTGCTGCCAGCCCTCGGATAACGGTAACTGTCAGACATGCGGTCATCATAGCAGTCACCTGTCCACATGGGCGATAAAGCCAGACACATACAAAGGCTCCTGCAATGGATGCACAGGCATAAATATGCCGAACGAAAATATAAGGCGGAACTCCTGCCATCATATCTCTCAGAAGACCTCCGCCAACTCCTGTAATTGTCCCTACGAACACAAGAAGAAAGGTATTGTCTCCGAAGCCGTGAGTAAAGCCTGCATTGACTCCTACCGCTGTAAAAATTCCCAGACCAATGGAATCCATCGCCAGCATCAGACGGTCTCCCATGCGGCGAATACTGCCTTCAAAGGCCGTTTGATGAATATAAAGTATGAGAAACACTGCGATCGAAGTAATCACCGCTGTCAATGCATAAATCTTATTCTGAAACATGGACGGAGGAATCTCCCCGAGCACAAGATCCCGAATGACGCCTCCTCCTACGGACGTAACAACGCCCAGTACAATGACACCGAACAGATCCATCTTCTGATGAATTCCGACCAGCGCTCCGGAAACAGCGAAGGCAACCGTTCCCGCAAGTTCCATGATTAACGTGATATGTTCCTGCATCGAAATGCCTCTCTTACAGTCCCGCCGTCATCTTTCGGTCAATCCAGGTCATCAGTGTTTCGGATCTGACAGCCAGTTCCTCACATTCCTTCTCCCACTCCGCATATTCTTTGCCGGTTTCGTCAGAAGGCTCTTCGTTCTGAAGCTGTTCCATCTTCTCGTTCAGTTCTGCAAAAGCTTTTTTGATCTCCTCTAAGGATGCGTTCTCTGTCACAATATTGTACATTTTGATTCCTCTTTTCCAAACAATGTTATCTTTGACGGGGATCCGGAGATGCGACACCGTCTCCCGCATTGTTTTATCTTATCACTCTTCTGACAATTTCACCATCCCTCACTGTAGAAAAGCTACCGATAACATCCGATTTTTGTATTTCTCACGGTGAACTTTCATCTGACTGCTGTGCTCTTATACACCTCCGGTCCTGCTGCCGCCATTTGCTTCCACGAACCATCGTCCGCTCTCATCAAACAAGTACGCCTCATGTCCCCGGATTACAACAGTATACCGGGTTCCCAACCCTCCGACCTTTGTGGAGGCTGTATTCTTATGCACTTCCTTCAACTGCTGAACTTCATAGACAGATCCATCTTCGTATCGCAGTTTTCTCGGACGAACATCCCCATCTTTTGTAATGTCAAGCGTCACATCCACGTAAACCTTTCTGCACTCCACCTTCTCACCCCTTTCCATGACAATTCTTTCGATAAAAATATATTTAAGTGCTGAATGAATTGACGGACATTTGTACATATGGTATAGTACAAACATGAACGCTTGTTCGCTTTTTATGTGCATATCTTAACAGGCAATTTTTGCTCTGTCAATATATTTGCGAATGCAATTCTGATAACAACCAAGAAATGCATTACAATAACAGAAAGGCATCCTATGTCTGAAAAAATTTATATTGCAATCGATTTGAAGTCTTTTTACGCTTCTGTAGAATGTGTGAAGCGTGGATACGATCCGCTGACAACCAATCTGGTTGTCGATGACAAGAGCCGGACGGAGAAGACCATCTGTCTGGCCGTCTCTCCGTCTCTGAAAGCTCACGGTGTTTCCGGAAGAGCCCGTCTCTTCGAGGTTGTACAACGTGTCGGGCAAGTGAACGCCGAACGCCTCAGAAAGGCTCCCAACCATCAGTTTACCGGAAAGTCTGTTTTCGCTCCGGAGCTTTCCGCTCATCCGGAGCTGGAACTGGACTACGTTGTTGCTGTTCCTCAGATGGCTCACTATATGGAATGGAGTTCCCGCATTTACTCCATTTACCTGAAGTATATTGCACCGGAGGATATTCATGTCTACTCCATCGATGAAGTTTTTATGGATGTGACAAATTACCTCTCCACTTACAAAATGACCGCCCACGAACTTGCCATGACCATGATTCATGACGTTCTGGATCAGACGGGAATCACCGCCACAGCCGGCATCGGAACCAATCTTTACCTCTGCAAAGTCGCCATGGATGTGGTTGCGAAACATATTCCGGCGGACAAGGATGGTGTGCGTATCGCTGAGCTTAATGAATACAGTTACCGGGAGAAACTCTGGGAACATCGCCCTCTCACAGATTTCTGGAGAGTAGGCCGGGGATATACCCGTAAGCTTGAGAGCATCAGCCTTCGGACAATGGGCGACATTGCTCTCTACTCTACTACGGAGTTCGGTCGTGATCATCTCTTCCGGCTGTTTGGAATCAATGCAGAGCTCCTGATCGACCACTCCTGGGGATATGAACCATGTACGATGGAAGCCATCAAAGAATACGGTGCCGAGCGAAAGAGCCTCGGTTCCGGTCAGGTCCTCTCCTGCCCGTACCCATCCGACAAGGCCCGGCTTGTGACAAGGGAGATGGCGGATTCTCTCTCTCTTGATCTGACTGCCAAACATCTTGTAACTGATCAGCTTGTACTGACTGTCGGCTATGACCGGGAAAGCCTGACCAATCCGGAGATCGCCCGGAATTATCATGGAAAAATCACGAACGACCACTACGGACGAAAGATCCCGGAACATGCCCACGGCACCATCAACCTTTCCCGCCAGACAGCCTCCACTTCTATGATCACAGAAGCGGCTATGGAGTTGTATGACCGGATCATCAATCCTGCTCTTCTTGTTCGCCGTATCTCCATCACTGCCGGAAAAGTCATCCCGGAAGACAAAGTACAGGATACCTGCGAATATGAGCAGCTGGATCTGTTTACCGATTATACTGCTCTGGAAGCCCAGCGAAAGAAAGAAAAAGAAAGCCTCCAAAAGGAGAAACAATTCCAGGAAGCCATCCTTTCCCTTCAAAAAAAATACGGCAAAAATATTGTTCTTAAGGGAATGAACTTTGAGGAAGGTGCTACCATGCGCGACCGAAACGGTCAGGTTGGCGGACACAAAGCCTGATAGAAAGGAATCTGTTTTCATGGGAAAATATGATCATATTATGCATCTAGAACGCCCGGTAGATACTAAGCATCCTGTCATGTCTCTTCACAATCGAGCTGCTCAGTTTGCCCCCTTCGATGCTCTGACCGGATTCGGCGGCAGAATCTATGAGACTTCCCGTCTTACAAAGGAACGTATCGAGATAAGCGATGAAGTACAGATGACCATCAACGAACAGCTCTGTCTCATTGAAGAGCATCTGAAAGAACACCCTCTCGTGACGGTCACTTATTTTCTTCCGGACAAAACAAAGGACGGTGGGTCGTATCCGACCATCACCGCCCATGTATTAAAAATTGATACTTATGATGAACGCCTGCGTCTGGAGAATGACGTAAGCATTCCTTTTGACGATATTGCAGCACTGGAAATGCAGGAAGACTTTTGATACAAATATTTTTCTGAAGACTCAGGCGCATTTTACTGAAAACGAATCCGTCGAAACTCCCGGAAGAAATAGATGTTTCCTGCCAGTCCTGTAACAGCAAATGCACATCCATATACAAGATACAAAGATGTCAGCGTGTGGAAATATGCAAAAATTGTATAAACCCACACGATTCGGAATACGATAGTTCCCATCATAATGATGATCGTCGGAATCACCGTCTTGCCAAGTCCTCTGCTGGCAAAGCTGGAATTATCCATAAATGCCGAGATACAGTAAGATACAGAGAGGACTGTTGTTCGAATGGCTCCTTTTGCCACAACCTCCGGATCATTTGTAAAAATATACAGCAGCCGGTAGCGGAACACATACACAAAAAATCCGAGAATCACTGCAAGTCCAAAGGAATATACCGTTGTAACCAGATAGGATTTCAGCACCCTGTCCTTTTTGTTTGCCCCGTAGTTCTGGGCGATGAAACTTGTGCATGCGGTATAAAAAGCAGCCATCATATCATATACAAGAAGATCGATGTTCATTGCTGCGGAATTTCCTTCCACAACGACATGGTCAAAGGTATTGACTGCGGACTGAACAAAGAGATTTGACACAGCATACAGCGCATATTGCATCGCTGCAGGAATACCGATCTTCAAAACTCTGGCCGCAATCCGGCCGTCCAGTTTCAGATTTCTGAAATCAAATCGATAGCTTTCCTCCGATCTTATAATCGCTCTCATAACAAGAATTGCCGAAATATACTGGGCAATGATACTTGCAAGAGCCACTCCCTCTGCAGCCATTCCAAATCCAAGAACAAAAATGAGATTAAAGATCACATTAATGACGCCGGAGAGAACCAGATATTTTAGCGGTTCTTTTGTGTTTCCTTCTGCGGAGAGAATCGCATTTCCGTAATTGAATACAGCAAGAGCCGGGGAACCGAGCATATAGATGCGGAAATAAAGAATGGCTTCTTCGATCAACTCATCCTTTGTCCCAAGCATGGACAGAATCGGTCTGGCCAGTAACACTCCGATCGCCAGAACAAGACAGCCGAGTACAAGGCAAATGACAAATCCCGTATCTCCCGCCTTCTGTTCTTTCTCCTTCTCATCTGCTCCGATAAAAAAAGCCACCACAGAATTTACACCGGCGGACACCCCAATCAGAACTCCCGTCGTAAGAGAAATCAGAAGAGAGGTCGATCCTACCGCTCCCAGAGACAAGGATCCCGCAAATTTACCAACAATTGCTACGTCCGCTGTGTTGAACAAAAGCTGAAGCATATTGGTAAACATGAGCGGTAAACTGTACAACAATATTTTTTTCCAAAGGTTTCCTTCACGCATTTCCATGATACAAATTCCATCGGTCTGTCCTTTTCTGATCAGACCCTTCCTTCCCAAAACTGCTAACTACTCGTCAAACGAACATTTGCACTCCGCCTGGTAAAGTGGATATTCGCAATCCGTTTCGCTGCTTGCTCATAACCGAATAGCTGCTCCGCAGCTTATCAGTGGAAGCTTAAACTCCCACTGATACAAGCAAGTCCCCACCCACCGTTTAATGCTCTGCGCATTTGAAGCGGGGGACTTACTTGATTCGGTTAAAATAAATCCAGCATACTGTCCAGATATAATTCCTCTCTGACCTGCAGATGATATTCCGGCTTCGTCATATAATATAACAAGAATTCCAAAAGAATTGCACTCCCAAGACCTCTTCCTTCAATTTTAAAATTCGAGAATCCCATGGGCAGATATGTGTTTTGAATATCTTCAATTCCTATAAATCCCGGATTTTTCATCGCTCTGGAAAACTGATAGCCTTTTTCGGAATCCATTGCCCGACAGATATGGTCTTCACAATTTTCATCCAGGCTCTTCCGGCTGACATTTTCATAACATGCCTTCCGGTCTCTGCAGCCAAAACTACAGCATTCATTGCACAGGAATTCCACCTTGCTTTTCTCCTGATCAGAAAGTTTTCGAAGCTCCTCAAACCGCTTGTTCAGGCGAAAATCCGGTACCACATATCGAAACTCTTCTCTTCCGAGTTCTTCCCGGAACATTCCAAAATCTGTGATTACTTTTGTCGTAGAAGATACCAAATACAGATTCGGATACGTTTCTCTCAAATACTCCAAAAGCAGATCAGAATAAACGATCACTCCATTGTCTGCGGCTGGACCTCCGCTAAACAATTCGCACAATTCATTGCACTGTCTGTCATTCAAATGTCGCTCTTCCAACAAAGAATTACTGAAGGTCAGCCGTCCGGAAATATGATACTTGTCGACAAGTGCAGCTGCTTTGTAAGGATCATCCTCTCCGAATCCGACACGTCCTCCGCCCCAGAGAGCTCCGGCCGGAGCGCCGTAAATAGAACCGATTTCACACCAATCATAAAAATACTCTCTGTGCTTTCTATAAAGAGCCAGAAATTCTTTGTAAAAATCATAGAACTCAAACAGACCCGGCAAGTGATAATAAGCTTTTCTTATATTCTTCGGAAAAGCGCTCTCAACCCACGCAGCAGAAAGAAGTTCATTTCCCTTCTCTGTAAGATGAATTCCGTCCACTGAAATCCTGTCCTGTCCATATTCATCCGCTGCATTTAGCATCAATTCCTGCAAAGGAACATAAGTGCAATTCCATTTCTCCGCTGCTTTTTTCAAAACTTCATGTTCTTCATAAAGTCCCGGGAGAAATCTCTGAAATTCTGCCGGTCTTCGGAAAAGAAAGGGTTCCATAAGATAAATGGTTCCATCATACTTTCCTCGAAGATTCTGAAGAATGTGATCCACAGCCGGAGCAAATTCTTTTTGAATTCTCTCAGAATTCCCATAACACCACATAGGAAGATCATTCACGCCAATCAGAATGGTCACAGCACGCAAATTCAGAGGCAGTTCCATGCCATCCACAAGCCTTAGCAGATCTTTTGCAGTGAAGCCATCCTGTCCCTTATTAATGCAAA
Source organism: Eubacteriales bacterium (assembly GCA_030527765.1). The sequence goes on along the minus strand of JAUNAE010000030.1, from coordinate 6,142 downwards.
CATATTCTTCCCCGGAGAGCTGATCAGAAATCATCTTGACGAATCCATCCCCAAGACAATCCTTCTCCCCCTTCCACAAATGCCCTGCATCTGTAATACTGTCACCTAAAAACAATAAGACTTTGTTTTTCATCTTTTACCTCACTGGCAAACTCACAAAACAGGCAAGTTTCCTGCTCAGAAACTTGCCTGCACTCGCGCGCGAATCCTTTTACGAGATTCGCGTTGTCAAACGGATATTCGCAATTCGCTTCGCTGCTTGTTTGATTCGGGTCAAATTATTATCATCAGATCAATCCGGTTACAATAATAAAAATAATTAAAACCGGCATAACATACTGCAGGTAAGGTTTGATTCCCCGAGGCATCTTAAGGCCCTCTCCGGTGTTGGTTTCTTCAAGATATCGATCAAATCCCCATCCGGCCTTCGTAACACAGAACAGAAGGAAGATCAAAGATCCGATAGGAAGGAGCAGATTACTTACGATGAAGTCCTCGCTGTCCAGAATATCTCTTCCTCCGATCAGATGCACATTCGACAAAATATTGTAACTCAGGGCACATGGCAGGGATGTCAGAAGGACAATCAGAAAATTCAGTCCAACTGCTTTTTCTCTCTTCATGCCAAAATTGTCCAGGAAGAACGCTACCAGATTTTCGCATACTGCAATCACTGTTGAAAAACTTGCAAATGTCATAAAGACAAAGAAGACAGTTCCCCAGATTCTTCCTCCGGCCATATGAAGGAATACCTGCGGTAGCGTAATAAAAATAAGAGACGGTCCCTGATCCGGGGAAATTCCGAAGCTGAAACATGCCGGAAAAATAATCAAGCCGGAAACAAGAGCGACAAAGGTATCCAGACCGGCAATACGAACGGCTTCCCCTGTCAGCGTCTGATCCTTTGACATATAACTTCCCATGATTTCCAGGGCTGCAATTCCGAGACTAAGTGTAAAGAATGCCTGATTCATCGCTGCCACAGCAACTTTGCCCAGTCCGATTTCCATCGCCGCCTGAAGATTTGGTTTCAGATAGAAAGCAATACCTTTCTGGGCATTTGGCAGCAGAACACTGTTCACTGCAAGAATCATGATCAACACAAGCAGACCAAGCATCATCCACTTGGATACCCGCTCAAGACCATTCTGCACACCTTTGCTGAGAACAACAAAAGCAAATACAACAACGATCACCATGAAAAGAACCATCTGTTTCGGATCGCCGAGCATATCCGAAAATACGCTTCCAACCTGTTCCTCACTCAGTCCGTCAAATTTACCTGTTGCAAATTTCCATGCATAAGATACCATCCATCCTGCAACCGTTGTGTAATACATCATCAGCAGATAACATCCAATGATTGCAACGAATCCGTGAATGTGCCACTTGCTTCCGGGTTTTTCAAGGGCACGATAGGCCTGAACCGCACTTTTTCCGGATCCACGTCCAATCGCAAGCTCCATAGTAATAACCGGAATTCCAAGAACAGCCAGAAACAGCAGATAGAACAGTACAAAAATCGCACCGCCGTTTTCACCGGCAACATATGGAAACTTCCATACATTACCGATTCCAATCGCACAGCCGGCACTTACCAGCAAAAATCCAAGCCTGGACTGAAATCCCTCTCTTTTTTCCATTCTTTTTCCTCCATTTATGATTCATATCTCATTTATCTTATACTATTTTCACTTTCATCACAAGACAAAAACAGGAAGGATCTTCTGAATTGATCCTTCCTGTACATAAAATTCAATATCTTGCAAACTCCTGCAAAATCTTACATTCCGCTTTGTTTATCCTTTGCTATAATTGCTTCCACCTGTTCTTTTCTCTCAAAGAGCACACATCCTCCCGCATGCTCTTCCATAAGAAGATTCTCCGCCTGGATTGCTCGGAACAGTGGAGAATTCATCGCTTTTCGAAGACCGATTTCTTTCACGTTCACATCAGAATACGGAGAAAACGGGCACGGCTCTGCTCCGCCGTGAGAATTAATATGGAAAAATCCTCTTCCTGCAGCCAGACATCCACCGGATGTCTTCTCATCACCTGGGAAAGAAATCAGAACCATATCATCATGCTTCAGACGAAGATCCAGAAGATGACTCTTAATATAAGCTCTCTCCTCATCTCCCGGAGCCAGATGTTTTGCTTCTTCCGTTACCGGAACAAACTCTACATAAATGACAGCCTTTGCACCCTTATCGTACATCTTTCGCACGAATTCATCAGAGAGAACTTCTTCCATATTTTCTGTCGTAACAGTTACAGATGCTCCAAAAAGAACTCCCGCATCCTTCATGCGCTGCATGGAAGAATTCAGTTTCTCATAAACACCATTTCCGCGTCTGTGATCTGTCGTTTCCTGACCACCCTCGATGCTGAGAATCGGTACCAGATTACGGTTTTTGTCAAAAAGCTTCAAGTACTCCTCATCCACCATAGTTCCATTTGTAAAAATCGGGAACAAAATATCCGGTCTCTCAGCAGCTTTCTTAATAATATCCCTACGTATAAAAGGCTCTCCGCCTGCAAGGAGAATGAAACCAATTCCCATGTCAGAAGCCTCATCAAAAATCTTCTTCCACTCTTCGTCTGTCAGCTGATTCACCGGAACACTGTCCTTACATGCATGATTTGCTCTGGAATAACATCCGGCACAGTGGAGATTACAGTTACTTGTAATACTTGCAATCAGAAATGGCGGCACATGCTCTCCATTTGCTTCCGCAATACGTCTCTTCTCAGATGCCTTCTTGCTCGCAAGGGCATACTTTCCCATGAAAATGCTCTCCCTTGGATTCGAAAGAGATGCCTTCAAAGCATTCTTCACAACCTTCTCAACTCCACCGGTCAGATACTTTTCTATATTGAACTCCTGATTCATAATACGCTCCTTTACTACTCATCACACTTGTTATCAAATTATTTTTATATATAATACAATTATATTTTATAAAAGTCAAGTAGGTGTTATCCTTTGGGCGTCAAGCAGATATTCTCAATTCGCTTGAATTATCGGGGGATTCCCGCTTATAGAAGCCGGAATAATTTCCCATCCGCTATACACAAGCTGCTCTGTAAATGATAGTATAAGAATAACGATCCACTGCCAATATTCCACTAGGTGTATTATGCTGTTTTGCATAACCCATTATAAATTGTGAGCAAAACTCGCTCTCTCCTACGAAAGGAATTTTTATGTATACATCCCATCCCTCAGAACCGGTCCGACTTCAGAAGCTATACCGGAAATCCCAACTCTCTCCAAAAGACCTGGAGAAGAAATTTGAGGAAGCCGGTCGGGAAACAGTTCGCCTTGCTGCTGCTCTTCTGGGCTATCTGGAACAGGAAGATCCCTACCCGGCTTACCGTAGTTATCTCAAGAAACGTATTCGTCCGGCAGCAGTTGCTTTAATTGAAGAGAATCGCGTATCCGATCTGGCCAAGCTTCAAAAAGAATTCGGCTTTTCTCTGGTTCAACTGGATTTATTTCTTCAGACAGCTGTCGCTATGAAACGCATCAATGTCATGTCGTGGCTTCTGAAGCAAAAAGCGGAACTTTATGGATTTCCGGATCGTGATTTTCGCTTATGAAACGAATATTTTACGCATTTCCGGATCATGATTTCCGCTTATGAGCCAAACACGTTAAGGAGGAATTTCCATGGATTCCAATGAACTCTGCATACAAATCCTTCAACAGAGCATTCAGAAACTATGCACTCTTTTTCCGGGAATCTCCCTTGCCATGGAGCAAATGCCTCCGGCAAATATGGATCGTGGATATCTATCTACGGATGGTCTGTATTTGTACGGCGGTCCGGATCTGATCCCGGCGTATCTCGAATCCCCGGCACAGGTACGACACAGCATTCTGCACACGATGATGCACTGCCTCTTTCTCCATCTGCTTCTGCCGGAGGCTCCCAATCAAAGGCTCTGGCATCTGGCTCTGGATCTGTGGACGGAAAAGCAGATTTTCCTCATGAAGGAAGAAGAACTTGGAATCGAAACAACAGAACGGCAATCCATTCTTGACAAAATCGATTCCGACCGGACTCCGGAACAGATTCTGGAAATCCTCTCCCATCATTCATTGAACCTCCCTCTGCCTCTTGAGAAACTGGAAGCACTTTTCGCCAGAGATGATCACAGTCATTGGAAGGACGTTCCCAAAGATACAATTGAACTGCTGTGGAAATCTGCCGGTATCGGACATGCTCATGGAACGTCCGGAGGCCGGGGCAGTTACAGTCCGGACGGGGAAGATGAAATCTGCCTGCTCCCTCAGGAAAATCAAAAGTTTCGTCGATATATGGAACAGTTTGCTTTTCCCGGCGAAGCAATGGAGACCGATCACGAGAGCTTTGACTACTCCTACTACACCCTCGGAATGCAGGAATATGGCAATATTCCTCTGATTGAGCCGCTGGAATACAAGGAAGTATGGCGTCTCGGTTCTCTTGTTATTGCAATGGATACCTCCGGCTCCTGCAAGAAAGAAACTCTGCAGCGGTTTCTTCAGGAAACGTACGCTCTTCTTTCCCGAAAAGAAAACTTTTTTGAAAAGATGCAAGTGGTGTTTTTTCAATGTGACTGCTGGATTCAGGATACTACGTTTATTGAAACTTCTTCCGATTGGAATCACTATATAGACAAGATCAAGGTAAAGGGACGTGGAGGCACCGATTTTCGTCCGGTATTCCGGGAAATCGAGCGTCTTCGAAAAGAGGGGCGTATCACAAAGCCGCGGGCTCTGCTGTATTTCACCGATGGAGATGGCGTCTATCCGGAACAGCCGGATTACGAAACGGTCTTTGTCCTCGGCGGAAGCAAGCAGGAACATCTCGTTCCCAAATGGGCGAAAACTCTTACCCTGAGTTAAAAATCACAAAACTGAGGTATCATCATGAACATTCAAGAAGCAAAAAGGGAAATTGAACAAAGTTTAAGGTTATATACACAAAAAGACGAGGATGGCTGCTACTCCTATCCTCGTGTCCATCAGAGACCTATTCTGTTAATGGGGCCGCCGGGCATTGGCAAAACTGCCATTGTAGAGCAGATTGCCCGTGAAAATCAGGTTGCACTTGTTTCTTATACTATGACCCATCACACAAGACAAAGTGCCATCGGTCTTCCGAAGATTGTCACTGCCACATATCAGGGTCGTGATTATGCAATGACCGAATATACGATGAGTGAAATCATTGCTTCTGTCTATCAGGCAATGGAGCACAGCGGATGTGAGACAGGAATTCTCTTTCTGGATGAGATCAACTGCGTTTCCGATACTCTTGCTCCGGTCATGCTCCAGTTTTTGCAGAACAAAACCTTCGGCTCACATGCCCTTCCGGAAGGGTGGATCATTGTGGCTGCCGGAAATCCTCCGGGATACAACAAATCCGTCCGGGAATTTGATATTGTCACTCTGGACAGGGTTAGAACCCTTTCTCTGATGCCGGATTTGAATGCTTTTCTGGAATATGGAAGCAGCACCGGTATCCACGGAGCCGTTTCTTCCTATCTCTCCCTCTACCGAAATCGGTTCTATCATGTAGATATTCAAGGAAAAGAGCCTCACTATGTCACTTCCCGTGGATGGGAAGACTTGTCCTTGCTTCTTCAGGGATACGAAAAACTTCATCTTCCTGTGACGCAGGACCTCATCCGCGAGTTTCTTCATCTCGAGGAAACTGCGAGAGACTTTTTCTCCTATTATCAAATGTATATCCATTACGGCGAGGATTATAGAATCCCTGAACTTCTCCAAGGAACTCTCACTTCCGAAGAGGTCAGTCATCTCTCTAATCTGGCCGCAAAGGGAGACCTTACGGAACGTTATGCTCTTGTCGGGCTCTTACTTGCCGGGCTGGAATCTTCTTTCCGTCACTATCACAAGGAAGATCTGGATACTCTGGAACTTCACAGAATTCTTTCCAAGGTGATTTCCGGAAACGAACGTCTTGTATCTATTCTGGAGCAGAGCCGAAAAACACTGAAGACCAAAGAAGAACACAAGCTGCTGTCATCAGAGGAACTCCATCGTCAACATCGGGTTCTGAATCTTCTGGATTCCTGGGAACTTGACTGCCGTCAAAAACGTCTTTCGGATTCTTCCGCTCGGAACGCT
>JAUNAE010000359.1 GCA_030527765.1 Eubacteriales bacterium | reverse complement strand
GCCCGTGCGGATAGTATTGCGCTTCTGGTAATGAATGAAATGACGAATGAAATGCATGTGATTTCCATTAATCGAGATACTATGACCCAAATTCGCCGGTATACGATGAATGGAACAGATGAAGGTTTTTATACAACACATCTTGGATATGCATTTTCCTATGGAGATGGTGGAAAAGTCAGTTGTGAGAATCTTGCGGAAGCAGTGTCGAAGCTGTTTGGGAATATCCCGATCAGAGAATATGTGGTAACCAATCAGGATTCCATGCCGTACATCAATGATCTGGTGGGTGGAATTACACTGACCGTTCCAAACAGTGATCTGGAAGATAAGAATCCGGAATTTATAGCCGGGGAAGAAGTTCAGATTACTGCTGACAACATAAATACTTATCTGAGATATCGAGATATTGGTGAAAGTTTTTCCAATGAAGGACGTATGGAACGTCAAAAATCCTATACGATTGCATATTTTGACAAACTCAAGAATATGAATGTTAGGGTCTGGAAAAACTATGGGAGTCTTCCGGGGATATGAACAATTATTTGTTGACCAGCATTACCAAAAGCGAATATCTTGATCTCATAAAAAAGATGAAAAAAATGGAGTTTTCAGAAGAAAACTTCGAACAGCTTGCCGGTACTGACAAGGAAGGTGAGCTTCATGATGAATTTTATCCTGATGAAACAGTTCTGAAGGATAGGATTATAGAATTGTTTTATCTGCAGAAGGATTAAACGGTTTCAGTAGTTTCAAAAGTTTTAAAAAAGGAGAACACAGAAATGAAAAGAAGACTAGTTAGTGTAATGGTAACAGTTATGTGTCTGGCAGTATCTGCTTCAGTATCTGCAGCACCGAGTATTGGACAGCTTATCCCGGAAGCTCCGGTTGTTGTTTCAGGAACTCTTCAGTCCTATCAGAGACTGATTGTACAGCCTGCTGATACAGATGCTTATACAAATCGTCTTGTTGCAGAGGCAGTTCTTGATGCAAACGATGAGTCCAAAGTGACAACTGTAGTTGAAACTCTGGAAAAACTCGGAGTAGAAGATCTTACCGCACTGAAGACAACAGACAATGAGCCGGTTGACCCAAGCCAGTACGAGTATAAAACTCCATTCGTAGATCTTGCTCTGGATACCAACGGTGTGATTTCTTATGAGATCGAGGGAGATGTTACTGCTAACATCAACATCGAGGCTGCAAAAGAGAGCAATAAGGAAGATCTGATGCTTCTCATGATCGATCCTGATACCGCAGAGACATTCTTTATCGATGTAGACGAACTGGATGAGAACGGCTGGCTGACAGCAACTTATCCGACACTTGGACCATTCGCACTGTTGACAAAATAATGCAGCTTCTCACATGGAGAACTGTTACACTAAGGTATAAGGCGGAATAGTAAGAATGTCCAAAAGAAGAAGACGTCGCAGTCATAGAAGAATTGCTCGCTTTTTTCGAGGATTCCTCTATATGGTAGTATTGTTAGCTGTCCTTGCCGCACTGTTCTGGGTTGTCAGCAATAATCGCAGACAAAAAGCAGAGCGGGCTGCGTATAAAGAAAGCTTGACAAAGATGGAAGAATCAGAGGACTTTGAAACCACATTGTCGACGGTGAGAACAGGTTTGGATGAAGAGACTCTTTCTTCTACTCCGGTTCCGGAGACAGAATCAGAGGAGAAATCGGAAGACAGTACAGAGGAACATGCGGTAGAAACTGCCGGGCAGTCCGATAGTGAAGAAACTGCTTCTGAGGAAACTGCCGACGAAAGTAAAGATGAGCAGGCAGCAGAAGAGGTAGAAAGCAAAGAACTCACGGCAGAGGCTTCCGGTATGAAGATTGTCGTTCTGAACGGAACTACAATTTCAGGTGTTGCCGGCAACTGGGCTGCCAAACTTAAAGAATCCGGATATCGGAGTGTTACAACTTCCAACTATGGGGGGAAGGTTGAAGACGATACGGTGATTTACGGACCGAAAGAACTCACGGAATCTTTAAAAGCTGTTTTTCCGAACTGTATCTTTTCAGAAGAAGCCGTTCCGGCAGATATGCAGACAAGCAGTGTTGGACAGGCTGCCTTCGATTGCTACATTGTTATTGGAAATCAAGATGCTAAATAATATTTGATTGCAAAAGAATAGTACCTAAGGTATAATAGCACCAGAAGCTATGTTTAAATCCTGGGATGCTCGATCCCCCTTTCTTATTTTGATCCTACATTGACATAATGGGACTCCTACATTGCAGATTGGATGTCAGGCCTCTTGTCGTGGAAGGCAGAAGATCTGCTGCGGACACCCACCTAGCTTTAGCTAGGCGTCAAAATAAAGGGAACGGTATCTCGGGATTATTTTAATTATGAAAACTTTAGGGCCTTTGGGCCCTTTTTTACATAGACAGTATCAGAAAGGAGAACCATTATGGGAGTAACAGTTAAAGATTTTGGAACGCTGTCAACAGGAGAAAATGTACAGATTTATTGCTTGAAAAATGCCGCAGGTGCTTACGCGGAAGTAATGAATTATGGAGCAATTCTTGTGAATCTCTGTGTGAAAGATAAGGATGGCAGTTTAAGGGATGTTGTTCTTGGTTCAGAGGATGTGAAATATTATGAGAAGAATCCGTGCTTCTTCGGGGCAACCATCGGAAGAAGCGGAAACCGCATTGCCGGTGCAAAATTTACGATTGCAGGTAAGGAATACCGTCTTGCTGAGAATGAGAATGACAATAACCTTCACAGCGGTCCGGATGGATTTGAGAAGAAACTCTGGAATGCAAAAGAAGTTCTTCAGGAAGAGAATGCGGTTGTATTTGAGAGAATCAGCCCGGATGGTGAGAATGGATTTCCGGGAAATATGACAGTTACTGTGAAATATTCCTTCGATGAGGAGCAGAAACTGACAATTGAGTATGGAGCATGCTGTGATCAGGATTCCATTGCTAACTTTACAAACCATTCTTATTTCAATCTGAACGGAGAAGGCAGTGGATCCATCCTTGGACAGAAGCTTCAGATTCTTGCAGATTGCTATACCCCTGTTCTGGATTCTCATGCAATTCCTACAGGAGAACATGCGCCGGTCAAGGGAACTCCAATGGACTTCACAACTTACAAAACCATCGGAGAAGACATCGAAAAGGATTTTGAACAGCTTCATTTTACCGGTGGATTTGACCATAACTATGTGACAAACGACTATGTTCCGGGTGTGGTACGTGTGATTGCAAATGCATATTCCGATGAGAGTGGAATCGCAATGGAAGTGACATCTGATGCACCGTGTGTTCAGCTGTATGCCGGCAACTTTATCGGTGAGCAGGCCGGAAAAAAAGGTCATACCTATCACAGCAGAGAAGGATTCTGTCTGGAGACGCAGGTAGAGCCGAATGCAATTAATCAGGCGAATTTCCATCAGCCGGTTTTGAAAGCAAAAGAGACGTATTCTTCCGTTACAGCATATCGCTTTTTCACGAAATAACAGTTAATTGAATGTGAGCTGCGAAGCAGCCTGAATTCATGAGTAAAAAGCGAGGCGGACTTTACAGATCCGCTTTACACAGCAGGAACGGAGAAGAGTTGTGAGTAAGCAGAAACGTAGTGTTTTATCAATCATAAAAGGGTTTGTGGACAGAACTTTCAAAGATCATGTGGGGGCGTATGCTGCCCAGGCGGCATACTTCCTTATTATGTCCTTCATTCCTTTTATACTGTTTCTGACGACACTGATTCGGTATACCAGTGTTTCCTATAATATGATCCGGGAAACCATTGTGCAGGTATTTCCGCCGAGTCTGCAAAAATTCGTCATGGAAATTGTGGCGGATGTTTATATGAGAAGTGATGCTGTACTGCCGATTACGGCGATTACGGCAATCTGGTCAGCAGGAAAAGGTCTTCAGGCAATCACCAATGGTCTGAACACCATTTATCACGTAAAAGAGACTCGTAACTGGCTGATTACAAGAATCTATTCTGTGTTCTATACAATGTTATTCAGCATCGCTTTGATTA
>JAUNAE010000358.1 GCA_030527765.1 Eubacteriales bacterium | reverse complement strand
ACCTTGCTTAAACCGGGCCTTTTCGCGAGAGCAAGCAGACAGTTTCCACATGGCTTGAGTGGATAGCAAGAATGTCAAATCCCACTCGGTCGTATTCGGAAACATATCGACTGCCTTTTTAGCCCATTTGACCGTATGCGGAAACATATCAATAGGGATTTTGCCCTGTTTTTGCGATTTGGTCGTTTGTGGGAACATATCGACTGAATTATTTGTTTCAAATAATTATTGGTGCTGGTGCATCAATTTTTATTATTCCTTTTAGCTCATGAAATAAGCCACAAGTATCAAGATTGAAAATAAGAATCTTATTATCTTTGGTGCATGATACATAGCATTGTTTGTTATTATAATCTATAGCTATATTTCTCGGTGCACCTTCAATATGAAAAACCTGTACTCTTTCCAATACACCATCTTCTTTTATATCAAATGTACTAATAAGTCTTCCAGTTCTGCTACAAACATACAATTTATTGAATGATTCGTTAATCCCTATATCAGATTGTTTAGATACTATCTTTTCATCTGTCTCCTCATTCAATAAATATTCTCTAGCAAAATACTTTAACTTTCCATTTTGAAACTTATAAATGTATGTGTACCAAGATGCTTCATCACTCACATATACGCACTGATTGTTTTCATTGCATACAAGATATCTGGGTTTTATATTTCCGTATTTTTTTACATTGACACTGTATATATAATGAATGGTCTCATTTTCATATCTTAAAACATGTAAAAGACCATTTCCTATATCACTAACAACAATACAATCAAATGTCTTTACAAAAACAACAGAGTGAAAATGCGTGGCAGTAAACTCATTCTCATATTTCCAAGTCTCTTTTTTCGTAAGCGCCAAATTTAAGGGTGGATTTCATTCACGCTATTTATCCGTTATAATGATCAATGAGAACGCAAGCATTTTACTCTGTTTTTCTAGCAAGCGCTCTACTCTTTATAAGGAGCATGATTATTATGAGGCGAAAACGTATTTACAAAGACGAGCAGATAAAGCTCATCATGGAATGTCGCAGCAGCGGATTATCCGACCACCAGTGGTGCATGGAGAACGATATCTCTCCCGGCACCTTTTATAACTGGATCAGCAAGCTGCGTAAAAAAGGGTACACCATTCCGGAAACAACAGCAGCGACTACTTCCCTTCCTATCCGTCAGGATGTCGTAAAAGTAGACCTGATCAAAAATGACCATTCCGGACTAGCTGCCATGGCAGAGCAAAACGCTTGCTTTCCTAGCAAACATAGTGACCTATCGCCCGCAGCAGAACTGGTGACAGGCAGCCATATCCTGCGCATTTATAATGGTGCTTCCGAGCAGCTGATCCGTACCCTTTTTACCTGCATAGGAGGTGGAATCGATGCTTGGTGACATTTCGTCCGCGCTCAACATATATATCGTGACCGGATACACCGATATGAGGAAGTCGATCGACGGTCTGTGTGCCATTGTCTCGCAGCAGCTAAAACTGGATCCAGACCCAAACTCAATCTATCTTTTCTGTGGAAAACGATGTGACCGGATTAAGGTCCTTCTCAAAGAACCAGACGGGTATGTCCTGCTCTACAAAAGACTGGATGTGGTTCATGGAAGATACCGCTGGCCGAGGAACCGCTTCGAGGTAAAGCCGATCACATGGCAGCAGTTCGACTGGCTCATGTCAGGGCTTGAGATTGAGCAGCCGAAGGCTTTAAAAACCGCATAAACCCGTTGATTTTACTGGCTTTTTTGCACTTTTTATGGTATAATCATAGTAATAAAACCAAGGAGAAAAAAGTATGCCAAGAAGCAGTAAGGACATCCAGTTCACGGAACTTAAGGATACCATCTTACAACTGAATACAACGATCAAAATGTTAAATGAAACGATCGCAAAGCAGCAGGCTGAGAATGACAATCTCAGGGCGGAACTGGCATGGCTAAAGCAGAAGCTCTTTGGTTCTTCCAGTGAGCGCCGTAAGGATGACATGGCCGGCCAGCTCAGCCTCTTTGATACACAGGAAGAGGAAGAACAGCCGCCTGTCGAGACGATTATGCCTGAGATTGTTCCGGCTGAGCCTAAGAAAAGGAAGAAGAAGCCTACCCTGAAGGAGCAGTTTGAACACATCCCGACCAGACAGGTGGTTGTTGACACCCTTTCCGATGCGGACAAGCGCTGTCCTGTCTGCGGCAGTGAAATGAAACCGATCGGGACCGAGGTGATCCGCAGTGAAGTTATTTATACGCCGCCAAAGCTGGAGCGAATCGAATACATCGCAACTACCTATGAATGTCCTGCATGCAAGGATACCGAAGAACCACAGTTTAAAAAGGATAATGGGGATTCGGCACTGATCGCGGGAAGTTATGTTTCAGAGTCCCTTCTTGCCCATATCCTCTACCAAAAGTATGGCCTGTATCTGCCATTGTACCGGCAGGAGCAGGACTTTCTGGCACTGGGCGCACCAATCAGCCGTACCAGCATGGCGCACTGGATCATAACCGGAAGCCTGTCATACTTCCGCCCGGTCTATGAGTACCTTCACCGGGAACTGCTCAAACGCAGGTTCCTGATGATGGACGAGACACCGGTTCAGGTTTTAAAGGAGAACGGGAGAAGGGCACAGTCGAAGTCGTACTTCTGGCTGGTCCGGACAGGGGAAGACGGCCTTCCTCCCATCATTCTTTATAATTATACGCCTACCAGAGCAGGCGAAAATGCAAAGCAGTTCCTGGAAGGAATCGAACCGGGCTTTTACCTGATGGCTGACGGATACCAGGGCTACAATAAGGTGAAGGAAACCAGGCGCTGCTGCTGTTATGCGCATATCCGGAGGTACCTTCTGGAAGCCATTCCCAAGGGAAAAGAAAAGGATTATAGCGACCCGGCTGTGCAGGGAGTCCTGTATTGCAACCGGCTCTTTGCGTATGAGCGGAGTTACAAAGAAAAAGGACTTAGCTATATCCAGATCCAAAAACGACGCCTCAAGGACGAAAAACCAGTCATTGAGGGCTTTTTGGCGTGGGCAAAGCAGGCTCAGCCCAGAAGCAATGGAAAGCTCAAGAAAGCAGTCCAGTACATAAAAAACCGGGAAGCCTTTCTTATGACCTATCTCGAGGATGGACGCTGCAGCCTAAGCAATAATCTCAGCGAAAACAGCATCCGCCCTGTCACAGTCGGCCGTAAGAACTGGCTGTTTTCTGACACACCGGAAGGAGCAGAGGCAAACTCACTCTGTCTGACCATCGTTGAAATGGCAAAAGCATACGAACTCAATCTGTATGAATATATAAAGTTCTTGCTTGAAAAACGGCCAAGTAAGGATATGACAGACGATGAATTATCCAAGCTGATGCCATGGAATGATGAGGTTAAGAAACGTTGTAACAAGAAAGCAGAGTGAAACGCTCGCTTCTTTCGCATAATGCTAGCTGAAAAGCTAGCATTATGCTATTACTCACCCTGAAACTAGGCGCTTACCTTTTTTCTTGATTAATCCACTGCTATTTATTTTATATATGGTTAATTCTGAATCAGTTTGTTCATCATTTGTATCGCAGCCATAATTTACCCCTATTAAGATATTATATTTTTCTACAATATCAAAATAACATGGTAATGTTACATTAGTTTCCTGAATTTGCATGAGGATTTTTTCATCAAAATCATATACTAATATATTTCCGCCAACTTTTCCGTTTTCATCTACTACCTTTTCATCTACAGCATAAATAAGTTTTTTTTCTGATATGTTTACTAGTTTCATATAGGTTACAGCATACAGATGCAATGCAAAATCTAAAGATTTTACAGTTTCCTCTTGACTATTATATTCCCATATTCCACCTTCATTTTTTTGATTCCAAATACCAATAATCATATTTTTCCACTTTCTAAATCGGTTAAAATTAATTTTCGAGGGACATTATTTCTAATTAGTGAGTTGGGGCACATATGAAAACAGATCGAATTCTAATCCTTTCCATATATATCTCTAGTATATACTTTGTCTT
>JAUNAE010000357.1 GCA_030527765.1 Eubacteriales bacterium | reverse complement strand
ATTCACTTCCCAGACTCCGATCTCTCCCACCTTTGTCATTGGGTTCGCATCATAGAGAGCGGAACACTCCATGAGGGCTCCGGACAAGGTGTCTTCGCTGAGGCAGTAGAAGGAGTCGCAGACGAAGCCGGTATGGACGCCAACGGAGTTCAGATCGGAACACCTGTGGGAGTCGGAAGCAATGCCACCCTGACACCTCTTGGAACTTTCCGTATCACTCACTATTGTCCGTGCAGCATTTGCTGCGGCCCGTACACAGATGGAATCACTTCCACAGGTGTCACCGCAACAACGAATCATACCATTGCGGTTGAGCCGAATCAGATTCCGTATGGTTCCAAAGTTGTTATTAACGGACAGGTTTATGTGGCAGAAGACTGCGGCGGCGGTATCAAAACCAACTGCATCGATATTTACGTTGCATCTCACGCAGAGGGGGAGGCAAAAGGTGTGTTCTATACCGATGTCTACTTACTGAACGAAGGATAAAGGAGAAACTTTTTTGAAAATTCTTTTAGCGGCATGCAATGCCAAATACATTCATTCAAATCTGGCAGTCTATGACTTGAAAGCTTACGCAGAAAAGGAATGTCAGGAACATATTGTCATCCGGGAGTATACGATCAATCAGCTGAAGGATGACATTTTGAAAGATCTTTACCGGGAAAAGCCGGATGTTCTGTGCTTTTCCTGCTATATCTGGAATATTGAGTTTGTGCGGGAACTGGCAGCCGATATTGCCAAAGTACTTCCTAAGACACAGATCTGGGCAGGAGGCCCGGAAGTCACCTATGATCCGGAGGAGTTTTTGACCCGGAATCCGGCATTCTATGGAGTAATGGCGGGAGAGGGGGAAGATCCTTTCCACCAGTTGTCTCTGTATTATCTGAAGGGATTCCCAAGTCTTGGGGAAATACATGGAATCTGTTACCGGGAAGGTGGAAAAATCCGTTCCAACGGACTTGCCGATCTGGTGGATATGTCTGAGATCCCGTTTATTTACGAAGACATGTCTCTGTTTCAGAATCGAATCATCTATTATGAGAGCAGCAGAGGCTGTCCTTTTTCCTGCAGTTACTGTCTTTCCTCTATCGATAAATCTGTGCGATTCCGAGACTTATCTCTTGTTACAAAAGAGCTCCAGTTTTTCCTGGATCACAAAGTGCCTCAGGTAAAATTCGTGGATCGAACTTTTAATTGCAGACATGAGCATGCAATGACAATCTGGAAATACATTCTGGATCATGATAACGGCATCACAAATTTTCATTTTGAAATCGCTGCAGATCTTCTGAGAGAAGAGGAACTGGAACTGATTTCCAAAATGAGACCGGGACTGATTCAGCTGGAGATCGGAGTACAGTCCACGAATCCGAAGACTATTGAGGCCATTCATCGAACCATGGATTTTGAGGAATTGACCGGCATTGTAAAAAGAATTCACAGCTTCCACAACATTCATCAGCATCTGGATTTGATTGTGGGACTTCCATATGAGGATTACGACAGATTTCATCGCTCCTTCAACGATGTGTACGGTCTGAAACCGCAGCAGCTTCAGCTTGGATTTTTGAAGGTGCTCAAAGGATCCCGTATGCATGTGATGGCGGATGAATACGACATTGTTTACAAGGACAAGGGACCATATGAAGTTCTGACGACCCGATGGATCACCTACGGGGATACTTTGCGGTTGAAAACGGTGGAAAGTATGGTGGAAGTGTATTATAATAGTGGGCAATTCCAAAACACATTAGAATACCTGGAGACTTTTTATCCGGATGCCTTTGCGTTCTTTGAGATGTTAGGAGAGTTCTATGAGAAAAAAGGCTACGACACCATTTCTCATGCAAGAATTCGCAGATACGACATTCTGCTGGAATTTTTGAGGGAAAATCCGGAAATTCCAATCGACGGAGTGATCGATGCCATGCTTCTGGATCTTTATCTTCGTGAGAATTTGAAGAGCCGTCCGGCGTTTGCGCCGGCAGACAAGGAGATGGAGAGCGGAATCTGGGAATACCGCAGAGCAAAGAAAGTTCCGAAAACCGTTCATATTGAAGTCTTTAGAAATGGAAAAGTGCTCCTGTTTGATTATTCCGATCGAGAGCCGCTGTATCATAATGCGAAAGTGGAAGACATCACCGAGAGTGTGATGGAATATAGAAAATCAAAGAATTTATAATAAGAAAGAGGTATAGAAATGGGAATGTTTAATCCAAAAAACAAAAGAACACTGGCAGCAGTGATTGCACTGATTCTGGCACTGGCAATGGTAGTTCCGACTGTTCTGTCTTTTGTTATCCAGTAAAGGAACAGACATACTATGAAATTAGGACCAAAGGCAATGGAAGCATTGCGAAAGGAAGTGCCGGGATGTCTTTCTGCGGGAGATGAGCTTGTGATCGCAGGTCCGATCGGCATGCAGGGAACCGCTGAACTTGTAAAAGAATTCGAGTCTGCTTTATCCAAACGACTGTCCCGACGTTTCCTGAAAGATGCCGAGAAGTTGTCAGAAACTTATGGAGAAGTGCTGCCTGAAGAAAAAATCCGGGAACTGGCAAAAGAAGCCGGAGCCGACTTTGTCTTCGAAATCGGCGAGGGAGGATTCTTAAGTGCCCTCTGGAAAGCAGCCGAGGTTTCCGATGTTGGATTGTCTGTAGATCTTCGGAAGGTCCCTATACGTCAGGAAACCATCGAAGTGTGTGAATGTCTGGATGTGAATCCCTACCGTCTGTTAGCGGGAAAAAGCTATCTCATTGGAATCAGAGGAGGGGATTTTCTCGTGCAGGAATTGCGCCGCGCAGGAGTGATGGCGGAACTGATCGGGCAGACCAATACGGAGAACGCCCGTCTTCTGTATAGCGGAGGAAATCCAAGATATCTGGATCGTCCGGAGAAAATTTAACCACGGATAAGCTGCGGAGCGGTTATTTGTTTTTGAATAAGTGGCGGAATCGGCTTGAGAGAATTCAATTACCGTACAGGTAAGCTGCGGAGAGGATTGTGAATGTCCGCTTTAGCGAAGGTTTCTTAAGGGGATTTGCGTGAAAGTTCATCAATTGTGAGGCAGCTTTACACAGCTGAACTTCAGAGATTTGCCGGAAGCTCATATAAGTTAAGGATGAAGAAAACCTATGAGAATGAGTTGTTATCTCCAACTATGGAAGATGGGAGAAACCGGCTGAGTAGAACTTAGGAGTGTATTAAACACATGGCAAGAATAAACATTGTACTTCACGAACCGGAGATTCCGGCGAATACCGGAAATATTGGCAGAACATGCGTCGCAACAGGGGCACGTCTGCATTTGATTGAACCTCTTGGCTTTCATCTGAATGAGAAAGCAATCAAGAGAGCCGGAATGGATTACTGGAAAGATCTGGATGTGACAACCTATTTAAATTATGAAGATTTTCTGGCGAAAAATCCGGGAGCAAAGATTTACTATGCAACAACCAAAGCTCCTCAGACTTACGCAGAAGCTTCCTTCGAAGATGATTGTTTCATCATGTTTGGAAAAGAGAGTGCAGGAATTCCGGAAGAGATTCTGGCTGCGAATCAGGAGACTTGCGTAAGAATTCCGATGGTAGGAGAGATTCGTTCTCTGAATCTCAGTAATTCTGTAGCGATTGTACTGTATGAGGCACTCAGACAGCACGGATTCGATCACATGACCATGGAAGGCCATCTGAGAAACTTTGAGTGGAAATAACTACAAAGGAAATATAGGCTAATAGTAGAAAATATAGTAGAAGGTTTGGATTAGAAACTATAATTCGAAACTGTAATTAGTACAAAAAATGGGCTGTTGCTCAATAGGTAATCAATTATCTATTTTGCAGCAGCCCATTTTCATTTCACTTGCTTTGTTTCATATCAGGTCAAACTTTTAGAAGGTGTAGTTTCACCTGAGTCTGTATTTCTCAATTAAGATCAAACATCTCGCAGGTTACATTTCACCTGAGGTTGATTGTGTCGTATCAGGTCAAACACCCAGTAGATTTAGTTTCACCTGAGGGCGCTTGTTGCATA
>JAUNAE010000356.1 GCA_030527765.1 Eubacteriales bacterium | reverse complement strand
GTTATTTATATTTAATACTCCAATCAGCTTAAATTGATTATTGTCATCCCTTCTGCTTTCATCAAATATCTTAATGAAATCCAGCTGGCTTTTCTTCGTTTTAAACTTATCTTTAGGTGAGGTTAACGGAATGCAATACTCTGCCCCGTTTACAAGAACAATCACTCCTACAAATGGTCTGTTTTCTTTCCCTCTCTGCGGTGAAATAGACATTACATTATCATCCGCCTTTGATAAATTCCTAATATATTTCAAATCTATATAGTATAAATCAAGCTTTTTCATCCGGCACTTCTCCTATAAAAAAGTAAAAAACTGTGCCACGCACAATACGTAGCACAGCTCTAAGTTCCTTATTTGCTCGGTAGGGCTCCCGTCTCATATAGCTCCTATTTGTTTTATATGGTAAGGCTCCCATCTGATAAAGTTCCCATTTTGCGTGGCAAGGAAACCACTTAACTATAGTATACCCTAAACAGAAGAAAAATCAATCATTATTCTCATTAGTTACGCCTTTCCGCACGCACGACGTTTTGACACAAACAAAGTCAGTGTAATGAATACTATGATTTCCACAGCAGAGATAACCAATATCGCTTCCGCGTTCCAAAAAGCCTTATTGCCGACAGGCAAAAAATCAAAGTTTATAAACATATATAGTATACTGTTCGATGTGCCGATTCCACCAGAAGGCATAAAACACTGTACCCATTTTTCAATTTTCTCGGGCAGTGCCATATATGTTATTATCGGTGCAATAACAGATAATAGTGATATACATACTGCAGTGGCATTTTTGCTGCAGAAAGCTGATACCACAAAGATGAACGCTACAGTACAGCCAACGAGCAGTAAAGAGCACCACATGATTCCCCACATCATTTCTCCCATGTTCCAGTCAGGCAGGCTTGTTACAGAATATAAAGCCTGAACCGATGTTGCGAGGCTCTCTTTTCCAAAAAACTTTCCTGTCAGAGTAATGAAAATTCCGGAGCATGCCACGAATAATGCGCTACAAATTAAACTGGAAGCGATTATCTTAATAAGGGAATGCCGTAATGTTCCATGCTTTGTACAGAATTGAATATCATTTGCTTTTGTCTGACTGTCGGACGAAAACACTGTAGAACATATGAAGGCACATATCAAAGTAAGAACCATAAACAGCAGTATCTCATAATCCATGTTATTAGTATCGACCCCGTAACAATAGAAGTATGGCTTTTCAACTTTACTGAATTTATCAAGACCTGATTTTACAGCTGCCTCGTTTTTATCATTATCTGAACGGAGGACAAATGCAAGGCGATCCTCCAACCGGTCATAATAATTCGCAAGTTCTGAGGAATCAATATCCTGATATTTTGGGGCAAGCCCGGTTTCATTGTCTGCCATTACCTCCACAGAACATCTTGAAACCGCATTGTACGGCCAGACTCTTTTGTAATAATCAAGCGCTGGTATATTTTCACCGTATTCCGAATCATATTCTCTGTAAACCGCCTGTCTTTGGTCGACTGCATATGCAATTTTCTCTGCTGTCAGTTCGCCCTTAAGGATATCGTGTTCCTGAAACCAATGTATCGCATCAAAGCCCTTTAACTGGATTTCATTTCCATTAGAGTCGGTGGTAACTACTCCTTGAAATGTCACCGGAATATAGGCGAGAAGGACCGCGGAAACCAAAGCAACCGCAATCATAATAAGCGTTGTGCGTGCTTTTAATACACGTTTCAGTTCAAGTATTAGTAGTCTCATTGCGCGTTGCCTCCTTTCTTGGAAGACAGCATAAGATAGACATCCTCAAGATGAGGAACTACAGGGGAACTGTCTGGCAATTCTAACTGATCTGAAATGTATCTCAGTTCGACACTTCCATCTTCTTCATTTCTTAAATTTGCTACTTTTAGCCTGCTTTGAAGCTTCATAACCTCGCTTTGACTTACACGACAGGTCCAGACTTTGCCATCTGCCAGTTTCAGTAAATCCTCAGTGCTTCCTTCTTCTACAATTTTGCCATCTTTCATGATGGCATTATGTGTGGAAATGTACTCAATATCTGAAACAATATGTGTTGAGATCAGTACGATACGATCTCTTGCATACTCCGACAACAGATTACGAAAACGAACTCGCTCTGCCGGATCCAGACCACTGGTCGGTTCATCGAGAATCAGAACTTCAGGATCGTTAAGAAGAGCCTGGGCGATTCCAACACGGCGTTTCATACCACCGGAAAGCTTGACGATTCTCTTTTTACGAACATCAGTCAGCGTCATTTTTTCAAGCATATCATCAATCTTGCTTTTAGCCCGGTCCTTCGGAAGTCCCTTCAAAGCACTCATATATTCCAGGTAATCCTGAACTGTGAATTCCGGATAAAAGCCAAACTCTTGAGGAAGATATCCGAAAACATCCCGATATTTTTCTTTCAGAACATGGATGGACACCCCGTCATAGCGAATATCTCCGCTTGTCGGAGCCAGAATGCCGGCGATCATCCGCATAAGCGTGGTTTTTCCTGCACCGTTGTCGCCAAGAAGACCCCACACACCAGATGATAATTCAAAGCTTACCCCATCAACTGCTTTTTTGTCTTTGTAGTGTTTATAAACATTATCGATTTCTAATTTCATTTTGACTCCTTATGCAAATATGACACCTTCGCTACTGCGAAGACCACGTATAATCTGTACCGCGTACGTCACAAGAAGACCGACTGTCAGTACAAGCTGTAAACTGTTGCACCATGCCGGCAGCGTTCTGCAATATATAAACGCAAAGCCGATTGCCGCCCCTGTGCACAAAAACACATATTTCACGCCGAAATCTGTCAGGCTCTCTTTTCGTACAAGCATCAACAATCCGACCGAAATGACCAGGCATGGAAGCAGTGCGCTGAAAAGCAGTACTATTGCGGAAACATCACTCTTTGTCAGTGCTGTCAGAAACATAACCAGGGCACACATAATATCGCACGCCGTAAAAATAATTGCACGAATAAAGACCAATCGTCTTCCTGACAGCCAGGCGGAACTTTCAGTCTCCAACATTGAATATTGTTTTGCCCGATAAAGGAAAGGCAGCATACTAAGTGCCACGAAAACTGATATCAGGCTCATGAGTGCAGGAATCAAACGGATCAATGAATGCACAGACAGACAGCTGATTTCAAATGCCAGGGCTATACAGAAAACAATGACCTGAAGCAGCCAGGTTCTCCACCCGATAAAACGGATCTGTTCAAGAGCAATTGCACCAATGCTTCTGTGACGCCTGAACTCCATGTTTGAGATTATTTCCATCGATCTTTCAATAGTTTCGTGCATTGCTTCAGGACGTGGGGATGCCCCTTCGTTATGAAGGTAATTACGAAGCTCTTTTTCAAATTCTCGTCCCATTTTTACACCTCCAGTTCTGATTTCATCTGCTTTAGTGTTTTTCTCAGCTTTGACTGTACTGTTCTTAGCGGTAGATCCAGAACCTCCGCGATTTCTCTGAGTTTTAGGTCCTGCCCGAATCGCAGTTGGATCAATTCCCTTTCCATGTCATCAAGGCCTGACAAAGCGGATTCGAGATCTCGTTTGATCTCAACGCGATCAACAAAAATTCCAGAGTCATGTGGCTCATCGTTTATATCATCCAGGCAACAAACATAATTCCAACGGTTTTTCTTCATATCCAGACAAGTATTCCTTGCAATCTGATATAAAAAAGCTCGAAAATTACCGCGAAACCCATCTCTGCCGAGAAATCGTACAGCCTTTAGAAAGACTTCCTGGGCGGCATCCTCAGCCATTTCGGATCCCGGAGCATGCCATTTGCAATACCTTAAAATCTCCGGATAATATCGCTCAATCAACGCTGTAATTGCCGCAGTATCTCTCTGTTCAATTTTTGTTGTTTCTTTCTCAATGCGCATTCAGAGATCCCCTTTTTGAAGTCTTCATGTACTATAACGATGCAGGTTGGTAAAATGATTAACCAACCAACAAAAAAATAAAATAAATAACAAATAATTTCACATAAGTTACTTTATC
>JAUNAE010000355.1 GCA_030527765.1 Eubacteriales bacterium | reverse complement strand
TGCTTGTTGGTTACTTCAGAACAAGTGGCTTTTTCAAGTTGTATCCTGCTATGGAAGGCGTAGAAAAAATACGTATCCTAGTAGGTCTTAATGTTGATAGATTTACTGTTAAGATTATAGATCGTGCACAGGAGGAGATCGAATATACAACCATCTCTACTACCGAAGGCAAAGAACAGATTGAGCAAGATATTACACAGGAATTTAATAACGCATCTGCTACTGCAGAAGTCGAGAAAGGTGTGCGTAAGTTTATTGATTGGCTGAAATCTGGAAAGCTCGAGATGAGAATGTACACAGAAGCGCCAATTCATGCCAAAGTCTATATTATGAGAAAAGATCCGGAGAAGGTTCCTGATATGTATGGCAGTGTTATCACCGGATCCAGTAACTTCTCTGAGGCGGGTCTTATTAACAATCTAGAATTCAATGTCGAGTTAAAGGATGCGGCAGATGTAGAATTTGCTTTGGATCGTTTTGAAGAGCTGTGGGCCAAGAGTACAGATATTCGAGAGACATATATTGATATAGTGGAAAACAAGACCTGGATGCGTGATGATATCACTCCATATGAGCTGTATCTGAAAACTCTTTATGAGTTCTTCAAAGAAGAAATAAATGCAGATAAAGAATCTTTTGATACATTGCTTCCGGACGGATATATGCGATTACAGTATCAGATTGATGCTGTTACACAGGCTCGACAGAGATTGGATGCATATAATGGAGTTTTCATTTCAGATGTAGTTGGTCTTGGCAAAACATATATTTGTGCGATGCTTGCAAACAGCTTCAATCGTAACACATACAAGTTGATTGTATGTCCTCCGGTACTGGTTGATTATTGGAGAAGTGTATTACAGGAATTCGATGTTGCCAGATGTGATGTGGAATCCCTTGGTAAATTGGATCAGATCATCGCAAAAGGTACAGATAAGTATACGTATGTGTTTATTGATGAAGCTCATAGATTCAGAAATAGTGACACAGAGAGTTTCACGAAACTTCATCAGATTTGTCATGATAAAAAGGTGATACTCATTTCTGCAACTCCAATCAATAACTATACAAGTGATATCGAGAACCAGATATATCTTTTCCAGGCAAAACAGAGCGGAACAATAAATGGTATCAAGAATATAGAAGGCTTCTTCAGAGGTTTGAATTCAAAACTTAATAAGCTTCCAAAGGGCAGTAAGGCATACATGGAGCAGCTGAGAGAAAATTCTGAAATTATCAGAGATAGGCTGATTCGTGAGGTTATGGTTCGACGAACAAGAAGCGAAATTCAAGAATACTATAAGGATGATTTGGAGAAGCAGGGACTTAGCTTCCCGAAAGCTGGAAGCCCGGAGAAAATTGTATATGAGTTTGATGAGCAGACAGACGCAACATTTACAGAGACAATCGCAGTTGTAAAAGACTTCAAGTACTCGCGATACATGCCATTGACCTACCTGAAAGATAAGAAAAAGTACGCCACCATGCTTGCTGCTCAGCGTAATATGGGAGGATTCATGAAGGGAATCCTAATCAAGCGTTTGGAGAGCAGTTTTTATGCTTTTAGAAAAACACTTGGAAGGTTCATTGAGTCTTATGAAAAGTTCATTGAGATGGCAAAATCAGGAACCGTATATATCAGTAAAAAGGTTGACGTATACGATCTGTTGGATGACGGTGATCTTAAGAAGTTAATGTATCTGATTGAACAGCAGGATGTCATGAAGTTTGATACAAAGGAATTCGAATTGAAATTCCTGAGAGATCTGGAGAGTGATCTTGCACAGCTTAAGTACTTGCGCGATTCGTGGAGTCTTATTGATGCGGATCCTAAGTTAGCTGAGTTCAAGAGAAATTTGACTACGAATAAAGTAATGGCCGGTAAAAAAATCATTGTGTTCACAGAGTCAAAAGAAACAGCGGAGTATTTGTTCGATAACCTTCAGGATATCTATGGCCAGAGAGTTATTTACTTTAGTGGTCAGAGCAGCTTTGCTTTAAAGCAAGAGATCGAACATAGCTTTAATCCGAAATTCAAAGACAAAGAAGTGGATAAGTATGATGTTCTAATTACAACGGATGTATTGGCAGAAGGTATTAACTTGCATAGATCGAATGTGCTTGTGAACTATGATCTTCCTTGGAATCCTACTAGAATCATGCAGCGAGTAGGACGTATCAATCGTGTTGGTACAGAGCATGACAGAATCTATGTATTTAATTTCTTCCCTACTGCTCAGAGTGAGAAGCATATGCCGCTGGAGGAGCGGATTCTTGAAAAACTACAAGCATTTCATGATACGCTCGGTGAAGACTTCAAATATCTTTCAGATGCTGAGGAAGTTTCATCACAAAAATTATTCTCTGATTTAAATCAGAATTTGGATGATGAAGAGGAAAGCACGAATCCGGAATTGGCGTATCTGGCCATTATTCGTCAGTTAAGAGACAATGATCCGAAGCTCTTCGATAAAGTAAAACGGCTTCCAAGACAATCAAAGGCAGGGAGGATGTATGATGGCTTTGAGAAAGACAGAACCGTTACTTTTATCCGAAAAGGTGCTCTAAAGACATTCTTCTTAGCGGATGATGATACAAGTCCAAAACAACTGTCATTTATGGAGGCTATCAGGCTTATTCAGGCTGAACCGGATACGAAAAAGGTGTCGATAGGTTCTAAATATTACGATCATTTAGCCAGCAATAGTGAGGCATTTGATTACTCTCTGATCGAAGAGGAAGAAGTGTCTCTGGAGAAGCCAATGGTAACAGGCAATGATGCAAAAGTCATTCGTTTGCTGAAAGCTATGCATAATGATCCGAGATTTACTGATGATCAGGAAGAGATTCTTGATAAGCTGATTAACTTGTGGGAAAACGGTGAAATCCCGTCAAAAGTCGGAAAAGATGTAATGAAAAAGACAAAAGTTGTGACCGATACATTAGAATTATATTATGAAATCATGAAGCTTGTTCCACCTTCTTATTTGGAAGAAAAAAAGGCAAAACAGGCAAAGGTTGACGGCGAGAAGCAGGTAATCCTGTCCTGCTATCTGAAACATGGAGGTACACAGTGATGAATGCAGTTATGCAGAGATTTGAGACCATCCTAACGATGGAATATGACATAAATAATTATCTGGAGTTGACGAGGGAAATATTTCCACAAATGAAGATCATAGCTCCAAATCGAGAAAGGCCGGAATTCAGCAATTTCTCTAATCATATTAAGGGATACACACATGTAGGGAACTATAAGTCTCCAGAAGGAGAAACAATAATTATTATGGCAGTACAGTTGCAGAATGCTCGGTATGTGGAGGGCGCTAGAAGTACTCAGCGTAGCTATGCTAAGAAGCTCATCGAAAGTGCAAATGCGGATGCGGCTTTTATTGCATTTTATACAGAGGGAGATTCGA
Source organism: Eubacteriales bacterium (assembly GCA_030527765.1). The sequence goes on along the minus strand of JAUNAE010000355.1, from coordinate 654 downwards.
AGTGGAGACTGTCCCTCGTTCGTCTTGATTATGAGATGAAAATTGAGAATGGCAAGTTGAAAACTGCTGAAAATATTACACCAGCGAAAAGATACTCATACTTAGTGGGTAAAGATGAACCGTCGCATACTGCCATTAGCAGATTTGGACGTTTTATTCGTGATGGTGTTTCACAAGTCAATCCGACTCTTGGAGAACTGGAAGACGCCTTTAGTGTTGAGAAAGTTACAAATGAATTCTTTGATCTTTATTCCGAAAAATTTCATCAGCTAAGGGAAAGTTTGGAGGCAAATGAAGATTTTTGTATTGAGGCAGAACAGCATAATTTTACCTCTGCTCAGTTTGCAAAGAAATTGATGGGTCAGATTGTATTCCTGTATTTTTTGCAAAAAAAAGGATGGTTAGGGGTCGGTGCATGGCCGAGCAAACTTTCTGAGAAAGATTATAAAAAAGCATTCTATGCGCGCGGATCTAAATCAAGAGAGTTAATCCCAAAAGTCTATTTGTTAGGACAGGATGGAGATTACCATGTTTCGGCCAGGGGACTGGAAAGCATTAGCGATGCTGATGAGGAAATCCTCGCCTCTTGCGTAAAAGGCCGTCCTTGGGGAACAGGACCTAAAAATTTTATGCGTAAATTATTTGATTTGGCGG
>JAUNAE010000354.1 GCA_030527765.1 Eubacteriales bacterium | reverse complement strand
GGAGATCTGACTGTTCGGAAGTCCGGATGTCTGCTCTTAGGAAATCCGGTGCACCTCTGTTACGATTTAATATCGAAGCAAAATTCTTTACATACAGAACATTGGGCTTATTGCATCCGGTTCTCTTCCTCTCTACAAGACCGATCCCGCCTTCATCGGTTCCCAGTTCTTTCAGAATTTCATAGATTCTGTACTTACTCCAATGGAAATATTCCATCATTTCTGCCAGCGTGAACTGAATATAGACATTGCCCTGATCATCGATCCAGCCATTCTTCCTGGATAAACTGACCCGGTCCAGCATCACCCCATACATGATCTTTGCATCCGTGGATATTCCGCGAAACCGTTCATCTGTGAAAAGCACTTTGGGAATCTTGTAAAAAGCAAACTGTTCAGAATCCTGCTCCTGAAAATAAGCAAATTCTTGCATCTTTACCCCTGCGTCTTATCCTTTCCCATCTTCATTACCACATCGCTGCATGCAGTTAATACCCCACTCAGGAAAAGATTCTTCGGGTAACCGATGCAGCATTCCATGTTCTCCAGATACTCTTCGGATCCTCCAAACATATAAGTCATCATCTTGAAAATCGCACGAAGCTGATTCAGCTTATGCTCTTCATGAAGTGCATAAAGATAGTGAAAAAGCTGTTCAGCATCTGCCCATCCGGATTCAGCAAGCTGACGGATATTCAATCCGATCTCTTCTCCCAGATCACAGGCATCCGCGAGGATCTCATCTTCATCCGGTACACCGTCCTCATCAAGATAACCACGAACCTCCATATCCATCAGACGCTGCTCCTTGCGCGAAAGTGCATAGTAGGCTTCATCCTTATAACTGTTGAAATCATAAAGATCTTTCTTTTCCTCTGTCGCATCCTCATCCTCAACAGCTTCCGGCTCTTCCTCTTTCTCTGCCATGCCATCTTCCAATGCCTCTAACAACTTCAGAAACTCATCCTGATCGATCACAACGGCAATCCCCTGCATTCCCGGAATTCCCATACAAGGTCTGATCATCTGCTCATTTTTCTTGTTCAAATCCTTCATCATACACATCGCTTTGTCCTCCTCTATTTCACTCACTTGATTTCCTGTAATATCCTTCACGTAGATCTGGCATGGTCGTCCCGGATTTGGCTGCGTCACAACAACCATTTGGCCACATTTTTCCAATTCATTCAGTGCCATATCCACACGATATCTGGATGCATTCAGATGTTTCTTCATCTCACTCTTCGGATAGATTACATAGGCCGTACCATATCGATCCACCCAACCATTCATCATGGCCACTGTCTTTCTGTCCAGAAGCAGCGAATACAAAAGCTTCGCATCTACAGATAAGTTCTCGTACTCCTTCTCCTGAAATAACATCTTGGGAATGTTCACACACTCCACCGGTGCATAATTTGATTTTTTCATCATCACTTCTTAACTCCTTCCTGCAGCACCTAAGACACCTGCCGGATGCTCCTGTGTCATCCAATCGAAAAATCCCTGATTGGCTCTGACGGTTTTCATGGCCTCATTGAGATCTGTCGCAACCTTGCGAAGATACAAGGTAAAGTAAATGGCATATTCTTCTAGGATATCTTCATATAAAGATGCCACATAAAATCCATCCAGCTCTCCATGGGATCTGCAATTGCTATAGCACCGCTGTACATAAAGATGCAGGTGCATGTACTGCTTTTTTACGGCCAGATCCTCAATATAAGCTGTCACTGCCATCAGATTTGCCATACCGGAACGCACATCCAACATCGCTCCGGCAAATGATGTCGCTTCCATCAGTGCCATACTCTGAACGGATCTATCATCGATTCGTTCCTGTTCATTCATAAAGCCCTTGCTTACCAAGAGCTCCTTATCTACCTGATTCATTGATACTCCTCCTCTTCTTTATCGAAATGGCAATTCATCATCACAGCCCTCCGGAATATTCATGAATCCATCTTCATCCGTCGTCTGATCCGCTGTATTGTCTTTCCCATCTGCAAACTCTAATCGACTGGCAGTCACTTCTGCAGTCCGCATGGTCTTGCCGGTTTCTTCATCCTTGTAACTGCCGGTCATCAGCTCACCGGTTACTGCAACTCGTTTTCCCCTTTTGAAATACTTACTTGCGAATTCCGCCTGACCGCCAAAAGCCGTTACTTTGATATAATTGACCTCTTTCCCGTAATTTCTCGGCACCGCCAGATAAAAGGAAGCGATATGGTGCGTTCCCTTCTCATTCTGTACCTCACTGTAGCTGGGATCTCGTGTCAATCTTCCTACAAGTGTAATTACATTCATTGTGGCTCCCCTTTCTTAACTCATTTCACTTTCCGGCGCATTAGGATCGACCGGATGCGATGTCATCTGCTTATAACAAAATCCGATACAAGGTGCGTGCTTACCGTATGCGCATTTGTAACAAGGATCTTTCTTTCGCTTCTCTCGAAGCAACTCCTTCTCGAACATCTTGTGGACGATTTCTTTTCGTCGTTTTAATTCAAGATATTCTTCCTCTGCCTTTACATATTCCTCTTCAATGACCGGAATCATGCGTCTGAGGATGGGAGAAAAGATCTCTTCCTCAACATCCCAGGCACAATGCTTGAGCATGCATCTGGCTCTTTTTTCTTCTCTTCCAGCATAGTAAGGACATTCCGCACAAAAGTGCTCTCTGAAGATCAGCTCATCGATTTCCGGCAGCTGTCCTTTGATCTCCCTCTTAATCTCTTTTGCTTCCAAACATGGTCTCATATGTGTAATCCCCTTTCTGTTCGCCATTTTTCTACTGGCAACACAAGAATGTGGCAGAACCATTGCTTCAGATAAAATAACCGGCTCTGCCACACGACTTCTATTGTCAGTTGCCCCGGCACTTGCCGGAGCATTAATTTCATACAGTGCTCGTTCGTCTTGTTTACACGTGTATCCCGTTTCAGGGAACACCCAGTCCGTTTGCGCCATTGCAGGCAGCCTCAGCCATGTCGTGCATGGTCTCCAGGAACCTCACTCATCCTGGCCGACATCATTCGGGAGTATCATTATGGATTCGCCGCTTGATCCAGAAAGCCATCACCGTAGCGATGCTTCAATGCAAATCTCTGTTTTCTGTTCATCCGCGGACCGATTGTCCTTGGACTTATCCAAAGCCCCATCTGGCAGGGCTCTAGCGAACTGGCAAGCTCATTCAATTGTCAAGGTGCTTAAGCCAGCTACTTGATGCGATTTTGTATCTGTAGCCTTCTCAGTTTCTAAATACAAAAAACGTCCAAAAAGTTTAGGCTGATTGGGAAGAAATTTTTAAAAATTTTTAAATAGTGAAAAATAGCCGAGAATCCGGCCAAAAGAAAGGCAAAAAAAGAAGGCCTGCAAGATTTCTCTTACAGACCTGTGTAAATATTTTTGATTGGTGCTTAGAAAAACAGCCGTTCTTATTGTAATAAAATGAAAGTGTTAACTGATTTGAAAAATTGGAAGTTGGCATATCTATTAATCATCCACATTTTTGAATAATCTGCTTCATTTTGTCCAAAATATTAGAATAATATTCACTGCTCCATTGTTTTGGATAAGTTTCTAAATAAGATTCAACAAAGCCATATCCTTTTTCTAAGTCATAGATTTTGTATTCACCTTCAATCATTTCTACAAACAGTCCATCTATTCCAAGCCAGCCAACTATTTTTTCAAAATCCCTTTCAAAATAACTTAACCATTCTTTTGTCTTAGGTCTATTATATGTTTCCATCATTTTACAATCATTAGCGCCATCACAGTATCTCTTCAAATCATAAAGAGTATGATCAATTCTATCCCCGAAAATTGCATATCTACTTGTATTTATACCTCCGTTTTCTCTAGGAAAGAAAAAAACAGGAATATCTCTGCAAATTGCATATAAGTATTTACTATCCTCATTGAATCCCTCGTGCTCATACATACGATTCAACGATATAAGGGCATCTGCTGTACAGATAATATCATTTACACATCGAAAACCTTTCATACTTAATGGATATCCATCGATAAAGTCCGTATAATGGTGTAAATTGAAAAATTAAAACGAGCCATCGGCT
>JAUNAE010000353.1 GCA_030527765.1 Eubacteriales bacterium | reverse complement strand
TTTGCATCAATGTCTGCGGAAGAAAAACAGGCGGCTATCACATCTTACGGTACATATCTTCGGGAACATGTTCATACAGATTCCAATATGCGGGGTTCTGCAGAATATCGAGCAGTTCTTGCGGAAGTTTTCACTAGAAGAGGCCTGTCGGCCGTAGGAGGTATGACAAATGAACATTAGTCTGTGGCTCAATGGGGTGAAATGGACAGGAGAGGTTCCTCCGGACAAACTGTTGTATGATTTCCTGAGAGAACAGGGCTGCTACAGCGTCAAATGTGGATGTGAAACAACCAATTGCGGTCTCTGTACGGTTCTCATGGATGACAAGTCTGTGTTGTCCTGCTCTTATCTGGCAGTTCAGGCAGACGGTCGGAGAATTGTTACTCTGGAGGGAATGCAGCCGGAAGCAGAAGAGTTTGGTCGGTTTCTTGCAAATGAGGGGGCAGAGCAGTGTGGATTCTGCAATCCTGGATTTATTATGAATGTTTTTGCAATGGAAAAGGAATTTAAATCCCCTACGGAAGAACAGATTTTGGAATATTTATCCGGCAACCTGTGCAGGTGCTCCGGATTTGTTTCCCAGACAAGAAGTATATTGAAATATTTAAAACACAAAGAAGCGAGCAAGGAGTGACACAATGACAGCTGAGAATTATAAATATGTGAATCATCCTATGCCCAAAAAGGATTCCATGGCGCTTGTGACAGGAAAGCCGGTGTACACGGACGATCTGGCACCGAAGGACTGCCTTGTAGTCAAAATTCTTCGAAGTCCCCATGCAAATGCATGGATTGAGGACATTGATGTTTCAAAAGCCAAAGCTGTCCCGGGAATTGCCTGTGTGCTTACTCACCATGATGTGCCCCGGAGGCGCTTTACTCTGGCGGGACAGACTGCACCGGAGATGAGTCCTGCGGATCGACTGATCATTGACCCTCATGTGAGGTTTGTGGGAGATACCGTGGCAATTGTGGCAGGGGAGAACGAATCCTGCGTGGACCAGGCTCTGAAGCGTATTAAAGTGCGATATCGGGTGGAAACTCCGGTTCTTGATATTCATACGGCAAAAGACAATCCGATTCTTGTTCATCCGGAAGAGGATTGGGTTCAGCAGATTCCTGTAGGTGCGGACAATAAGAGAAATCTCTGTGCATCCTCCGAAAGTTTTGAAGGGGATGTAGAGGCTGTACTCGCCTCCTGCAAATATAAGGTGGAACAGACTTACCACACGAAGGCCAACCAGCAGACAATGATGGAAACGTTCCGTACTTACTGCTATAAGGATCATTTTGGAAGACTGATCATTGTATCTTCGACTCAGATTCCATTCCATGTGAGAAGAATTGTGGGTAATGCCCTGAACATTCCTTCTTCCAGAGTGCGTGTTATTAAGCCGCGAATCGGAGGTGGTTTCGGAGCGAAACAGACCGCCGTATCAGAGGTGTATCCGGCACTTGTCACCTGGGTGACGGGAAAGCCTTCGGAGATTATTTTTTCCAGAAAAGAATGTATGACTGCCGGATCTCCAAGACACGAAATGGAGATGAAAGTGCGGGTTGGGGCAGATGAGAACGGTTTGATTCGTGCCATTGATATGTATACGCTGTCTAATGCAGGTGCGTATGGGGAGCACGGTCCTACGACCGTTGGTCTGTCCGGACACAAATCGATTCCTCTCTACAGACATACCCTTGCCCATCGCTTTGTATACGACGTTGTTTATACAAACGTTCAGGGGGCGGGAGCTTATCGCGGATACGGAGCCACCCAGGGAATCTTTGCTTTGGAAAGCGCAGTGAACGAGCTCTGTGAGCAGATGCACATGGATCCTCTGGAAGTCCGGAGGCTCAATATGCCGGTAGAAGGCGGTCCTCTGAAAGCCTACCCGGATTGTCCCATCGCTTACAGCTGTGCTCTTGACCGATGCCTTGAGACGGCAAAAGATATGATCGGCTGGGAGGAGAAATATCCTGTAAGAACGATGCCGGATGGACACATTCGTGCGGTGGGCCTGGCCATGGGCATGCAGGGATCCGCCATTGCAGGAGTGGACGTAGGAGGCGCAGATCTGAAGCTGAATGAAGATGGATCTTATACCCTTGGACTTGGATGCTCTGATATGGGTACCGGTTGTGATACCATTCTCTCCCAGATGGCAGCAGACTGTCTGGATACGGATATTGACAACATTGTAGTTTTTGGAGTGGATACGGATATTTCTCCATACGATTCCGGATCCTATGCATCTTCAACGACCTATGCAACGGGAATGGCCGTAAAAAATGCCGCTGAAGAACTGAGAGAGAAGATTCTTGCTTTCGGAGCCGATTGTCTCGGAAAATCTCCGGAAGAAGTGGACTTCGACGGAAAACGGATCACAGATGGGACAAACAGTCTGACTTTGCAGGAGATTGCTCTCAAAGCAACCTTTGGCAATTCCAAAGAACTTAAGGTATCCAGAAACTTTTCTTCCCCTGTTTCTCCGCCTCCTTTTATGGTCGGAATTGCAGAGGTGGATGTGGATCCGGAAACGGGGAATGTCAAGGTTATAGATTATGTGGGAGTTGTAGACTGTGGTACAGTCATTAATCCGATCCTGGCGAAAGTGCAGGCGGAAGGTGGAATTCTTCAGGCCATTGGAATGGCCCTTTATGAAGATGTGCAGTACACATCCAAAGGTGCTATCCGTGAAAACTCTTTCATGTCCTACAAAATTCCAACAAGACAGGATGCCCCGAACATTCGGGTTGCTTTTGAAAGCAGCTATGAACCCACGGGTCCGTTTGGTGCGAAATCCATCGGTGAACTTGTCATCGATACCCCATGTCCGGCAATTGCCGCTGCAGTTCATAATGCAACGGGATTATATTTCCGTGATCTTCCGATTACATCGGAGCAGATTGCCATGGGAATCTATCATAAGAAGATGGAGCAGGTAAAATGAGCTTTGTTTTAAAATTTCTTCTGGCTGCCTTCTGGATGGTCATCATGCCAACTACAGCCGGAGTACTGTTTATAAAAAAAGATGTCAATGCCTCCTGGGGGGAGAGCATTATGTGCGGCTGGATTTTCATGTGGGCACTTGGAGAGATTCTCATTCTTCCAATGATTTATTTGAATGTCACATTGAAATTTCTGACGATCCTTTATGGAGCAATTGTTCTTCTGGTGGCGGCACTTGGAATGACGAACATGATATTGAAGCGATGGATTTTTTCGGAGTCCGGAAGAATTTTGAAAAAGACGTCGGTCTGGTTCTGGATTGCACTTGTACTCATCGTTCTTCAGATCGTATATGCAACGTTAAATGCGCATTTTGATGCGGATGATTCCTTTTATATCGGAACTGCATCCACGGACATGGCTACAAACACCGTATTTTTCATTAATCCCTTCACGGGAGCTGCTTATACGGAACTGCCTTCCAGATATGTGCTTTCTCCGTATCCGGTGCTTCTGGCAATGTTGAGCAGTCTGTCCGGAGGACTTCATCCTGCGACGATGGCACATACGTTTTACCCACTGGTATTTATGATGCTTGCTTACGTTGTTGTTTTTCTCACCGGACGAAGATTGTTTCCGAAGAATATTCACTCACAGGGACGATACCTGTTGTTTATCGTTGTAATGATCTGGTTTTCCGCCTATTCTGTCTATAACCGGGAAAATTTCTTTATGGTGCGGTTATGGCAGGGGAAGGCAACTCTCGCGGGAGTTCTCATGCCGATTTTCTTGTATCTTGGCTTGTCACTGATTCTGGCCGAGAGGGAGCGATATCCATGGATTCTTCTGATGATGGCGGGGCTTGGAGCCTGCCTTACATCGACCATGGCGGTGATCATTGCACCTGTGACCATTGGAACTTTCGGAATCATCGGAGCGGCGCTTCAAAAAAGCTGGAAAAAACTGCTCTTCAGTTTTCTGTGCTGTATACCATGCCTCGTATTGGGATTCGTGTATATGATGATTCGATAATATCAGAACCTTGTAAAAGATGGGAGATAAGGCAAAAGAGTTGACTTCTTATGCCACTGTATGGATTATGGTTGAGACTTTGAAATATGTAATTTCTATGTGGAATCAGTATTGGGGAGAC
>JAUNAE010000352.1 GCA_030527765.1 Eubacteriales bacterium | reverse complement strand
CGAACGGAAAACCACTTGGAAAGGTATAAATCATTCTTAACTGAATGACATTGTATAACGTATAGTATAACGAAAAAGTCACAGATTTTTCAAAAAAATATTGTGGTGATATTTGGAAGTTTCACATATACTGAGGATAACGAATACGATTCAGAAAGGAACTATGGTTTGAAGGGAGAAAAACTTTGCAGATTCATCTGGCTTCATATTCCGATGAAGCCATGGAAAAGAGAATATGACAGATTCCTGTATGCAAGACTGAAAAGTCAAAAGAATTATCTGCGTCTGCGAAATGAAATGCAGAGGATTTATGAGAACTCTCCGGTTCTCCAAAAATATTCCTGGGAAAAAATTTCCGGGGATTATCATAAGTGCTATGTACTGTTCGGAACAGAGCCGGAAGATTACAGTTCTTTCGAATTTGTGGATAAATCCTGGAGAGATCGAAGTCATCATGTGACCAGAATCAGATTGAATTATCTGAGAACGGTATTGAATACCGGCAATCAGGAGTTGTTGAATGATAAGGTGCTGTTTAATACCCATTGGGAGAACTATTTAAAGAGATCCTGGTGTGACATTTCGAAGGTTTCTAAGGAGGAGTTTCTTGCACTGTTTCAGGACAAAGACCGGCTTGTCATTAAGACAAAGACCGGGTCCGGCGGTCATGGAGTGGAAGTCTGGGAAGCAATTCAAAAGGAATCAAAAGAAGAATTGTATGCACGTTTAAAAGAGAGGGAAGACGGATGTCTTGTGGAGGAATATTATCACCAGAAAGGATTCCTGCATGAACTGAATCCTTCTTCCTTAAATACGGTTCGTGTGTGTACCATTCGAAATCAGGAGAAGATAGAGGTTATATTTGCCTATCTTCGATGTGGAATTGAGGGTGCAGTGATCGACAATCTGCACAGCGGGGGAATCCGCTTCCCGTTGGATGTTCGAAACGGCATTCTTCACAGCGGGCAGAGCTATTCCAGAAGTCATATTGAAACACATCCCACATCCGGCATCCGGGTGTCCGGACAAACCATTCCGAATTGGGACAATGTTAAGAAATTGTGCATAGAGGCTCATGAAATGGCACCGGAAACGCTGAATTTTATCGGATGGGATGTGTGCGTCAGCGAGAATGAAATTCTTTTGATCGAAGGAAATGCCTGCCCGGGTTTCCCGCCGACCTTGGGACCGGGGGATAATATGTGGAAGAGAGTTCGAAAGATATTAAACAGCCGCTCATAAAAGAGCTTGGAGGATAATGGAAAATAAGAACGTAATTTCAAAGGAAGAAGAGAAAAAGACAAAGAAAAAGGAAGTCCTGTGGACATTTCTTTCCCTGTTGATTGCAATCGGCAGTATTGCCATGGTGCTTAGCAGAAGCACAAGCTTCAAAATTGATGTGTTTTGGGATGAGATTCAGGGAATGAACATCGGATGGCTGATTCCCGCGTTTTTTTGCATGTTCGGCTATATCTGGTTTGAAGGAAAAGCCATTCAGCACATTGCGAAAAGCTTGAACTTTAAGACGAGAACCAGAGATGGAGTAGTATATGGAGCGGCGGATGTATATTTTTCCGCAATCACACCTTCAGCTTCCGGCGGCCAGCCTGCCAGTGCCTATTTCATGATCAGAGACGGAATGCCGGGGTCGGTTGTTGCAATTACCCTGCTGTATAATCTGATTTTTTATTGTCTGGCACTGCTCAGCATCGCAACCGTATGTCTGATCGCATTTGGAAAAGTTCTTACACAGCTGTCAATCAAATTCACCCTGTTGTACGGTATCGGGTTTGTCATTCTGATTGTGCTGACAGGAGTGTTTTATCTTCTGATGCACAAAGGAAGGATCATCTATCATTTTTGTGACCGACTCATCCATATAGGAGAAAAACTGCATATTATCCGGCATGGCAAGGAGCGGAGAGAGAAACTGCTGGTATCTATGGAGCAGTATCATGAGTGCTCGGATCTCATTCGAAAAGACCGAAAGGCAGCAGTGGCTGTGTATTTTTACAACCTTTTACAGAGGCTTACACAGCTCGCAGTATCCTTCTGCATCTTTATGGCATGGAAGGGTGACTTCCCATTGGCGCTTACAGCATCTGCCATGCAGTGTTTTGTGGCAGTGGGATCCAGCAGCGTTCCGATTCCCGGGGGAATGGGCGTGGCGGATTATATGATGCTCCATGGTTTTACCTATCTTTTAGGCAAAAACATGGCCGTTAATATGGAGTTGCTTTGCCGTGGTATTACCTTCTACGGATGCGTGCTTACAGGCGGAATCATTACTGCTATCGGATATTTAAAGGGACGGTGCTAATGGCACGAGGAGCGCCCATTGGTTCGAAATATTGAGCCAATGGGCGCTCCTCGTGCCATTAGCACCGTCCCTAAACACATGCCTGGAAAATCAGTTTTGCGAGATCGTGGGCCGGAACATCAAAGTTTCGACCGATCCAATCAATAATAACATGGATACTTCCATGAATCATAAATGTATATAAGTAGGAATCTTGTTTGCCGTCTTTCAGTGATGGTACCAGATTTTGAAGATAAGAAAAGAGCGCTTTTGTGACATTCTGTTGAAATGCTGTGTTTTCCGGCTGGCACAACAGAATTCCGAAGGTGCTTCTATTTGATTTTACATAATCTAAGAAAATTTCTATGGATGCCACGGAGTCTGTTTCGGTGTTCATTTCTGTAAGGTAATCAAAAGTCTTATGCAGGACTTCGTTTTCAATATCTTCTAGCAGCGCAAATTGATCCGTGTAATGCAAATAAAAAGTGGAACGGCTCAGATCGGCCATCTCGCAAATTTCTTTTATAGTGATCTTGGTGATGGGTTTGTTCTGCATGAGTTCAATTAAAGTTTCTTTCAAGATACGTTTGGTCAGAATGGTTCTGCGATTATTCGGGACTGCCATATGCTACCTCCTGTTGTCTGGTAATTAATTGTACGAAATATGTTCTAAAAGCTACAAATGAAGGCGAGATGTCGTTTTTAGATCAAAAGCTGTCGTATTGTAAGTTGTAAACTGTACATCGTGTATTTATTATAACATTGCGAACAGAAAAAAACAGCGTATTTATATGGGGGTACAGATGAGCTACAGAATCGTTTTGACTGGTGCAGCAGGTGGTATGGGATATGAGAGTCTGAAACAGATCGTTGAGAGCAAAATCGATGCAGAGATTCTCGCAGTAGATTTACCACTGAAGAAAAATAAACAGAGGTTAGAAGAATTTACCGCTTATAAAAATGTTAAGATGATTTATGGGGATCTCACAGAATATGACGTTGTGAGGGAGATTGTAAGAGATTGTGATCTGATTATTCATATTGCAACTTTTGTATCACCGGCAGCAGACTACTTTCCAAAGAAAGCAATGAAGGTGAATTATGGTTCCACACGAAATTTCATAATGGCAATATTCGAACATGGGCAGCAGGATAGAACGAAGTTTGTATCCATCGGAACGGTTGCAGAAACCGGGGACCGGATGCCGCCGATTCACTGGGGAAGAGTGGGAGATCCCATTAAACCTTCCATGTTTGATTATTATGCTGTCAGCAAAGTTGCCGCGGAAAGACTCGTTATTGAAAGTGGATTGAAATACTGGGTATCGTTGAGACAGACAGGGATTATGGGTAAGGCCATGGCAAAGGTCAGAGATGCCATTCAGTTTCATAGTTGCCTGGATAATGTGCTGGAGTATGTATCGGATAGAGACAGCGGCAGACTGATTCGCAATTTATGTTTTTATGAGATAGATCATTCTCTGGATGCAAAATTCTGGAATCATATTTATAATATTGGTGGAGGAGAGAAGTGTCGTGTCAGCACTTATGAGATGTACAAAATCATGTATAAGGAAATGGGATTTCATTCTCTGAAACATGTGCTGGAACCGAAATATACGGCAACACGCAATTTTCATGGCCAGTATTATCTGGATTCTGACAAGCTTGAAAATTACCTGCACTTTCAGCAGGATTCCATGAGCTATTTTTACAAGGCTTATTTAAAGGAACTCGGGGCGGTGAAACCAATTATGAAATTGATTTGCAAACTTCCCGGGGGACAAAGACTGATGGGCTTCTT
>JAUNAE010000351.1 GCA_030527765.1 Eubacteriales bacterium | reverse complement strand
AGACCATGATGACTCTGGCAAGAAAGATGCTGACGGACGGTCTGATATCGAAGGAAGAATACACCATAATTGATACAAAAATGCAGGAAAAATATGAGCCAACTTTGGGTACATTATTTGCCGATATTGACTTGATATAAGTGGCTTTTAGAGGGATATATGTGTGGTGAAAGGAGGTCGATTCTATGCGTTCAATTACGAAAATCGAACAAAAACTGCCCGAAATAAGAAGCAGAAAAAGGGTAGCTGCGTATGCCAGAGTTTCCATGGAGTCCGAGCGGATGAATCATTCTCTTTCCGCACAGATCAGCTATTACAACAGCCTGATTCAGAAGAATCCCGATTGGGAATTCGCCGGAGTGTACGCAGATAACGGAATTAGCGGAACCAGTACAGCCAAGCGAGATGAATTCAGACGCATGGTGGAAGATTGTGAAGCCGGAAAGATTGACATCATTCTTACAAAGTCGATTCAGAGATTCGCTAGAAATACAGTGGATTTACTGGAGACTGTAAGACACTTAAAGGATCTGGGAATTGAGGTCAGATTTGAAAAGGAAAACATCCATTCACTCAGCGGTGACGGAGAGCTGATGCTTTCCATACTGGCATCCTTTGCACAGGAGGAAAGCCGATCCCTCAGTGAAAATATTAAATGGGCAACCAGAAAGAGATTTGAACAGGGAATACCAAATGGTAAATTCAACATTTACGGATACCGCTGGGAGGATGAACAGCTTGTGATTGTTCCGGAAGAGGCGGCAATCGTAAAGCGTATTTTTCAGAATTTCCTTGATGGGAGATCAAGGCTGGAAACAGAGCGTGAGCTGGAGGCGGAAGGTATCCGTACAAGAAATGGGTGTGTGATGAGAGACTCCAATCTAGCCAAAATTCTCACCAACATCACATACACCGGGAACATGCTTCTGCAGAAGGAATTTATAACCGATCCAATCCATAAGCAGAGAAAAAAGAACAGGGGGGAGTTGCCGCAATACTGGGTGGAAGATACCCACGAGGCAATCATTGATCTTGAGACATTTCAGTTTGTGCAGGAAGAAATGAAGCGGCGAAAAGAGCTGGGAGCATTGGCGAATAAGAGTCTGAATATTTCCTGTTTCACCGGAAAAATCAAATGCCCTTTCTGTAACCAAAGCTACATGCACAATAAGCGGAAGCCACGCACTCCGAACGGCAAGGCACTGGAATATTGGTGCTGTGGCTCAAGGAAGAAAAAAGGTGGTCACTGCGAGGTAGGGGCAAGCATTAACCAGAGCAACATGGAAAAGGTTCTGGCAGAGGTACTTGGAACAGAAAATTTTGACGAAGAAATATTCCTTGAACAGGTCGAGGTCATTTTTGTACCAAAACAGTACACCCTGGAAATCCATCTGAAGGACGGCACGGTTGTGATAAAGCCATGCAGGAATACAGGACACAAGGACTGCTGGACTAAGGAATACCGTGAGAGGGCATCCAAACAGCGGAGAGAAAAGAATACTAACGCTAAAGGTTCCACTGCTTTGACCAGTAAACTGAAATGTAAAGCATGCGGATGCAACTTCCGAAGATGCACACAGCTTTCTGCCACGACAGTGAATGGCAAACAGTATTATTGGCGATGTGCAGAACACAAAGAAGACTGCAGGGCGGTGGGAATGAGAGAGGACATTCTGAAACCACTTCTTGCCAGGGCAATTGGGGAAGAAGAGTGGAGCGACACATCTTTTGCCGGAAAAGTGGATCACATAGACGTGGAGGACAACAACCTTCTGAGAATTTTCTTCAAAGATGGTCATGTAAAGGAAGTGACATTTATTCCACCGAAGCGTGGCGGCAGACCCTGTTCGGAAGAACAGAAGGAGCATATGAGACAAGTGATGAAAGAAAAATGGACCCCGGAGCGAAAAGAAGCGATGAGCAAGAGAATGAAGCAGATAAGGAGTGAGAAATATTGGGCGTCAAAAAGAAAGTAACGGCGATCCCCGCAACCATCAATAAGTTCACAGCCAAGCCAGTGGACAGCAAGAAAAAGAGAAGAGTTGCAGGATATGCCCGTGTCAGCACTGACCATGAAGACCAGACCACGAGTTACGAGGCACAGGTCGATTATTACACAAATTACATCAAAAGCCGAGAGGACTGGGAATTCGCTGGACTGTATTCGGACGAGGGCATCAGTGCAACAAACACCAAGCACCGTGATGGGTTCAACCAGATGATTGCGGATGCATTGGAAGGGAAGATCGATTTGATCATTACTAAATCGGTCAGCCGATTTGCCAGAAATACCGTGGATTCCCTTTCTACCATCCGAAAACTGAAGGAAAACAAGATCGAATGTTACTTTGAAAAAGAGAATATCTGGACCTTTGACTCCAAGGGTGAACTGCTCCTGACGATTATGAGTTCACTGGCGCAGGAAGAAAGCAGATCCATATCAGAGAACGTCACCTGGGGACACAGGAAGAGATTTGCAGACGGCAAGGTCAGTTTTGCCTACAGCAGATTCCTTGGCTATGAAAAGGCAGCGGACGGAAGCTTAGTGATTGTTCCGGAACAGGCGCAAACGGTCAAGCTGATTTACAAGCTGTTTCTGGATGGGCTTACAATGCACTCCGTTGCATCGGAGTTGACAAAAAGAGGATTAAATACACCAAGTGGCAAGGACAACTGGAGTCAGTCCACGGTCAGAAGCATTCTTACAAATGAAAAATACAAGGGCGATGCCTTGCTGCAAAAATCCTACACGGTGGATTTTCTTACGAAGAAGGTCAAGGTCAATGAGGGAGAAGTACCACAGTATTATGTGGAGAACAATCACCCGGCAATCATTGAACCGGAATTATTCGACTTGGTGCAGGCAGAGATTCAGCGGAGAGGAAAAGGCAGTGTAAGATACAGCGGCGTTACCATTTTTTCATCGAGAGTACAATGTGCTGAATGCGGCGGTTGGTACGGCAGCAAGGTCTGGCACTCCAATGACAAGTATCGAAGAGTAATCTACCAATGTAATAATAAATTCCGCAAGAAGACCGGATGCAAGACACCGCATCTTACAGAGTTTGAACTGAAAGACTTCTTCCTGAAGGCGGTCAATGAACTGATCAGTGAGAAGGACGAAGTGCTGGATAATCTGGAATTGATCCGCACGGCTCTTTGTGACAAGGAAGACCTTCTCAAGCAGAAAGAATCCTTGGAAGAAGAAATCACAGTGACGGTGGAAATGACGCAGAACCTTGTGGCGGAGAATGCCAGAAAAGCACAGGATCAGGAGGAGTACACCAAACGGTACAATTCCTTGGTGGAACGTTACAAAAAACTGAAGGAAGACTACGATGCTGTTTGCACCACAATTTCAGATAAGGATGCAAAGTATGAGCAGATTGGAAGATTTATGAAGGTACTCAAGGGGCAGGAACTGATTGCAGAATTTGACGATGCCCTTTGGAGCAACCTTGCCGAGAAGATTGTTGTCAGGAGCCGGACAGATGTGACCGTGGTCTTTAAGGATGGCACGGAGATCAAAGTAAAATAGGAATAAACAGAATGCGGCACTCAGGCTTAACGGTCTGGGTGCTTTTTGCGTGGTGGAGAATACATTGTCTACTGGAAAAAACAGAGAAACTGTGTTATGATTAGTTATCTGAAACGTGTTACTTGTTGAATATACAGGAGTGTGACTATGCTTAAGAACAATATTGAATTAGATGTAAAGGTAAAGTGCATTGAAGAGGGCAAAACACAGGCTCAAATAGCAGAGGAAATTCACACGACAAAGCAGTATGTTAATCGCATCACAAAGAAGCCGGATGGTGTTGTAAATAAAACATTTATCAGCATGATGGAAGCTTTCGGATATGACGTGGAACTTACCTACATTAAGCGAAAGGAGTGAGGTCGACTATGGCATATGATTTTGAAAAAGAACGCAGAGAGGCAATCGAAGCGGGAAAACGTGCTCTTGGAAGTCTGCGATCAGCGAGAAACAATCTGGACAGTGCGAAAAACTGGGGACTGTGGGATATGTTCGGTGGTGGATTTATCTCCACGGTAACTGTTCAGGACCCCTGATTTAGGTCCAAATTTCTTTTGTGCAAAACAGAG
>JAUNAE010000350.1 GCA_030527765.1 Eubacteriales bacterium | reverse complement strand
CGCAGGAATTAGCATTACATTTCCCATTATTGACTCTCGCTTTCTATGAGGCTGTTGAACCATAGTCAAGTAAGTAGACACATTTATTAGAATAAACTTTCTGGAAAGAGTTCCTAAGACTGATTCCAGAAGAGTTCTTCCTTTTCGTTTGGTGTTAACATTCCAATGGAGCCATGAGGCCTCTTGGAGTTATAGAATCCCTCAATGTAAGAGAACACAGACATCTGTAGTTCTTGGAGGGAGTGGTAGGTTCTACGATTTGTTTCTTCTTTCTTTAGGTATTTGAAGAAAGATTCGCAGCATGCATTATCGAAAGGATATCCTTTCTTTGAAAATGATTGCACAACATTTAGAGAATCTAGTAACTGCCTAAATGCAAAGGCGGTATACTGAGATCCTCGATCAGAGTGAAACATAAGTCCGGATGGACAGTTTCGTTTTTTATAAGCTTTTTGAAATGCATTCATTACTAGGTCTACATCGGGTTTTGATGATATGTTCCAGGAAATGACCTTGCGGGAAAACAGGTCCATTACAATGCAGAGATAGTACCATTTGCCAACGACTTTGATATATGTAAAATCGCTTGCCCACACGATATTAGGGCACTTTTGATTAAACTCTTGTTGAAGGTGATTCTTGCATTCGCCATTGTCTTTATGTCTGTAATTATGAAATGGCTTCTCTGTGGACATGCGAGGAAGTTGAAGAGTTTTCATCAAGCGGTACACTCGACCGACACTGATGTTAATGCCATAATCACGCTGGAGAACATAAGTGATTTTGTAAGCACCAAGACGTTTATTATAGTCAGCATAAATCTGAAGAATCATCTTAGCAATCTGTTGATTAGCTTTGGTGCGATCAGCTGGTTCTGAATTGTAATGTTTATAATAAGTGCTACGATTGACATTCAAAACTTTACAAAGAAGCTTAATGTCATGTTGAAAACGAAGCTTATGAATAGCATCTAATCGTTGTTCGAGTGTGGCGTGAAGATGGCAATCGCTTTTTTTAATATGAGAAGCTCCTCTTCGAGCTGAGCATTTCTCTTTTGAAGTTCTTTTACCTGCTTAGCAGTGAGAACTTCACCATCGTCCGTTTCAACGGTCGAGTATTGTTTGATCCAACGGCCAAGAGCAGTAATTGATACGCCATACTCTTTGCAAAGAGCAGCTTGAGATTTGCCGCCGGATTGATAGAGATTGACGAGAGTTCTTTTGAAGTCTTCGTCATATCGAGTTCCAGTTTTACCAGTGGACATGAGTAAATACCTCCTTTTTGGTGTCTACTAAATTGTAATATAATGTTACTTTTTGTGTCCACTTATTTAATCAATGTCATTAAGTTAGGATTTCGGGAAAGAGTATTTTCGTATGTATGATGTGATTTTTCTGTTAAGTTAAGCAGACGCTGGCACAGCTCCCGATTTCAGACGACACTCTTTTTGCTGTAATGAAAACACGAACGAAAAATGTATATGACAAATAAGCAGATGTCCTCATCTGCTTCAAAATAGAGTATAATGGTGATGTGATTTATGCTGCCCTATATACAAAATCCCGGTTTCTCTTTGGACGGAGTGTGATGGGATATTTGCGATCATTTCTGATTGGTGTCAGATGTCGTTGTATTAGAAGCATGATTTCATTTTCGTCACCGCCAGATTTAAGATATGCTCTGCATATATTGACTGCGGTGGCGAAATTTATTTTATAAGCATGCTTGGTTTCATTCGAATGGTTGATGACCGCGTGTGCTGTAACCACCTCACAGAAGTTATATAAGATCATTCGTGCATAGATTTCCTGCAGGATAGCCTCATACTTTCGACTGTGCCAGCTCACAATACCAATGGTGTACTTCAGTTCTCTGAAACTGGTTTCCTCTGACCAACGCATCCGATATAACGTACGAATCTCTTTTAGAGGAAAATCTTCTTCGGAAAGATTTGTTGCGACACAGACATAGGAACCATTACTGACCTGAAAACGGAGAATTCGAAACTGAATATCGTAGATATCGGATCGATCCGTAATAAAGTCAAAATCGGTGTAAGGCGGAAGAATCGTATATGTGTCGACGTTTTCCAGCGTTTCTTTTGTGTGCCTACGAGTTAAAGTTGTTTGGATATAAGTGTCAAATTCATCATCAGGAAGATCGTAGGCAGAAAGAATTCCATTGCTGCAAATGTCCTTCATACGAATGAGAAAGAATTGTTTCTTCTCTATGAAATGAGCAAAAACATTGAAACTCTCATACCCTCGATCTGCAATCGTAATAGAAGGAATCTGATTCGGTAAGCGGTCAATCATGAGATTTAACGCCTCTCGTTCATGGAGTTTCTTTTTTCCCTGGACATGAAAATCCACATAGGTTCTGTTCTGGATATCATAGAGGGCATTCAGGTGAATTGCATTATATCCGCAGCCTTCCTTGATGAATGTACGTTCATCAGAGGGGTCACGGGAAATATTGATATCCGATCCGTCGCAGGCAAGAAGCCGATAACCACGGTAGAGTACATCCGAGTAGTTCCGGCATTCATCCTGAAATATGTGAAACAAGTAGGCCCAGCCTTCTGGAAGGAACTTATCTCTTGCTTGAACGAAAGCAGACTTTGATGGAGTCGAAAGAGAATGGTCAAAGTAATCCAAGAGTTCATTAGCAACAGATTTGCTTTGAAGCTGGATCATAAACTGAAGGAATTCATCCAAAGGAAGTTTCCTGTTTCTGGAGAAATCGATGCCAGGATTCATACAGAAGAGATCACGAAGGGAAACAACCTCCTTGATACAGTGATCCAAAGATGATTTTAATTTATCGACAGTAAAACAGTTCATAAGTGCCTCCTTAAAAATAGAAATTTATATCTATTTTTAAGGGCCGCTCTCGCCACTTCTAAAATCAAATCAGTAGCGAGAGCGGCCGCACATTTCGGTGTTACTGTCAAGTGTTTTGTAACAATTTTTAACAAGGAACCATATAAAAAACGGCTCCACAAGAATTGTGAAACCGTTAAAAATGTGTTGTTCTAAGACTAACTAAATGACATTGCTTATTTAATATAGATCCAATATTGCAAATGCAAAGGGATATAGAACATATGACAGGAAAACTTGTTAATGAAAGATAATAGTGGTAGCAAATACATCTGAATCGGATAGATATATTTCATAGTTCGGATATAGCAGGAATTAACTTCAACAACAGAATCCTTCGTGCCGCAACAGATGAAGGAATGGCAGAGAATGGAAATCCAACGGAACGATTGATCAATCTGTATGAGAAGCTTGCCAGGGGCGGAGTAGGAGGCATTATCACAGGATATATGTCTGTATCACAAGATGGCGAGTCGGTCATGCCGGGAATGATTATGATTGAGTCGGATGAGCGAATCCCCCAATTGGCAGAAGTGGTGAAGAGAGTTCATGAGCTACATACTCCAATCATTGCGCAGATCGCACATTGCGGAAGAAACGGTGTGGCCGGCAAAAGTTTTCAAGTCGGCAAAATATCCGAATCGACTATTGAGAGAGTAGCGGATGATTTTGTGAAGGCGGTGATAAGAGCTTATAAGGCCGGCTATGATGGAGTGGAGCTTCATCTGGCGCATGGGTATTTCTTAAGTGAGATGGTGTCACCACATACGAATAAGAGAAAAGACAGATGGGGCGGTTCAACAGAAAATCGTATGCGAATCGTGAAGTTGATCATGGATAAGGTAAGAAAAGAATTACCGGATTATCCTGTTTTTGCTAAGGTCAATGGCGATGAAATCTATAAGGATGGTATTCACGCAGAAGAAGTTGCCCATATTGCCAAATTGCTTGAAAAGTACGGTGTGAATGCAATCGAAGTATCCTGTGGCATTGATTTTAAAGAAATGGGACCGGGAAAGGGAAAGGTTCCCGCAGAGATGATTCTGAACAGTTATCCGGGAATGAAAGAACTGCCCGGCTTTGTAAAGATTGCAGCAAAGCCTGTGATTTCGAAGATGATGAGGGATACACCGATCCGGACAAAGTATAATGTTCCATCTGCAAAGAGAATAAAGGATACGGTAGGAATACCGGTAATTGCAGTCGGAGGAATCCATGATTTACCGGA
>JAUNAE010000349.1 GCA_030527765.1 Eubacteriales bacterium | reverse complement strand
ATGCCGGACAGCAGTACATGATGGAACAAATGCTTCCGGATCTCAGGAAGAATGATTTTGAATCTGCTTTCAAAACGTATGCGAATCTGTGTGAGAAGTTTATGAAACAGGCCGCAGAAGGAAGCCCTTACGATACAGGAAATCTTCCGAAAGAACCGCTTGAGGCATGGCATTATTTGCTTGCCATCGCTATTGGACTTTTAGGAGGAGGCATCGTAACCGGAGTACTGACAAAGGAATTGCATTCTGTCAGAATGCAGGGACAGGCGGATTTTTATATGAAATCGCCGATCAGAGTTTCCAGAAACAATGTCATTCATTTGTATGACACAGTGACCAAAGTCCGCAAACCGGATCCGCCAAAATCCGGAGGAGGAAGTTCCATTCACAGCGGAAGTTCCGGAAGAAGTCATGGAGGATCCCACGGGAAATTCTAAAAATCAGGTAATACAAAAGAATTAAATCGCGAATCTCGTAAGAATATCCTCTTTCGATACAAGAGATGCTGCACTTTCAAAGTGCGGCATCTCTTTATGTTACAGTTTACCCGTAAGCTGTAACATAAAAAGTGCACTGTTTACTTTGCAGAAAAGTTTGAGGTTTTCTGTTTTCAGAGATGGAAGCTTTGGTGTATAATATAAGACTAACGGTAAGGTGCTGAGTGTCGACAGCACTCATTGACCATGAAAATCTGATCCGAGTGGAAAGGTAGAAAAAAATGACGATCGAAGAAATACTTACCAGAGTAAAAGACGGTTCTCTGGACATTCAGGAAGCTCAGAAAATACTTCAGAGCAACACCTTCGATGAAATGGGATTTGCCAAACTGGATACGGGACGCAGAGAAAGAACAGGGTTTGCGGAAGTTGTGTACTGCAGCAACAAGGCAGATGAACACCTTGTGAATATTTACCGCCGTCTCATGGAAGAAGATGGAGAAGTCTTTGGAACAAGAGCTTCGGAGCACCAGTATCAGGTGATTCGGGAGGTGTATCCGGAAGTCTGCTATGATCCGATTTCCAGAATTTTGAAAATAGAGAAACCGGGAAAAGAACTGGTTGGAAGAGTGGCAGTGTGCACAGCGGGCACAGCAGACATTGCAGTTGCAGAGGAGGCTGCTCAGACAGCAGAATATTTCGGAACAAAAGTGGACCGAATCTATGATGTGGGAGTCAGCGGAATGCACAGACTTCTTTCCAGAAGAGATGCCATTAACCAGGCAAACTGTATCGTTGCAGTTGCCGGAATGGAAGGTGCGCTTGCTAGTGTGTTGGGAGGACTGGTGAGCCGTCCGGTGATTGCAGTCCCAACATCGGTGGGGTATGGAGCAAGTTTTCACGGATTGTCTGCGCTTCTCACCATGATCAATTCCTGTGCAAATGGAATTGCCGTGGTAAATATCGACAATGGATACGGGGCAGGATATATCGCGACCCAGATTAACCGATTGGCAGTCAAGGATTAAATTGCGAATCTCGTAAGAAGATTCGCGTTGCAGAAAGAAACCTGAGCAGAAGGGAAATATAGAACATGAAGAAAGCATTATACCTGGAGTGCAAATCAGGAATCAGCGGAGATATGTCCGTTGCAGCACTCCTGGATCTGGGGGCAGATCGACAGGTTCTGAAAAATGTATTGAACAGTCTTCCCCTTGAAGGCTATCAAACAAAAATCAGCCGTGTGAAAAAATCAGCACTGGATTGCTGTGACTTCGATGTAATACTGGACAAAGAGCATGAGAACAGAGACCATGACATGGAATATCTTTTCGGACATCTGGAAGGACATGAGCATAGTCATGAAGGATACAGCCACGAAGGTCATACTCATGGGGAACACTCTCATGTGCATCGGGGAATGAAGGAGATCCGTGAGATTATTTATGCCGGAGATATGACGGACAAAGCAAGAACACTGGCAATTCGTATTTTTGAAATACTGGCGGAAGCAGAAGCGAAAGCCCACGGAGTTCCGGTAGAGGAAGTGCATTTCCATGAGGTGGGTGCCGTGGATTCTATTGTAGATATTGTGAGTGCAGCAGTCTGCTTTGACAATCTGGGAGTAGAAGAAGTCATCGTCCCCCCAATGACGGAAGGACAGGGAACGGTTCGTTGCCAGCATGGTATTCTGCCGATTCCTGTTCCTGCAGTGGCAAATATTGCAGCAAAGAATCAACTGGAACTTCGGATATGCAATATACAGGGAGAATTGATTACCCCGACCGGAGCAGCTTTTGCGGCAGCAGTTAAGACAACCGATCAGATACCGGATCAGATGAAAGTACTTGGAATCGGTCTGGGAGCTGGAAAAAGAGAGTACAAGTGCCCGGGATTTCTGAGAGCAATGCTTGTGGAAATACCGGAAGAGAAGGAAAAAGACGTCATCTGTAAGCTTGAGACGAACATTGATGATTGCTCCGGTGAAGTACTTGGGTATACGATGGAAAAATTACTCAAGGCAGGAGCACGAGATGTTTTTTATCAGCCGATTTTTATGAAAAAGAACCGTCCGGCGTGGCTTCTTTCCGTGATCTGTACGGAAGATACAAGAGAAGTGATGGAAACCATCATTTTCCGGGAAACAACAACCATCGGGATCCGTCGCACAACAATGGAGAGAACCGTTCTTTCCAGGGAGTTTGGAAAAGTTCGGACTCCTTATGGAGATGTGAATGTGAAAGTCTGCAGAAGAGATGCAGAAACGTTCGCCTACCCGGAATATGAAAGTGTAAAAAAAGCTGCAGAGAATGCCGGAGTTCCTTTTCAAAGCATTTACAATGCAGCAATGAAAGAATTCGAAGAGAAGGGAATTATTCATGACGAAGGAACTGGAGAAATGTAAACACGCCAAAAAGTGCGGCGGATGTGCTTATCAGGGCATGGAATATGAGAGACAGCTTCAAAAGAAACAGAAACAGGCGGAAGGACTGCTCAAAAAATTCGGAAAAGTCCAGCCGATTATCGGAATGGAAACACCGTATTATTACAGAAATAAAGTTCACAATGTGTTCGACAGAGATCGAAAAGGCAATCCGATTACAGGAAATTACGAGGAAAAATCCCACAAAGTCGTTGCCATTGAACATTGTCAGATTGAGGATCAGAAGAGTCAGGAAATTATTCATACCATCCGTGACATGCTGAAATCCTTCAAGATCAAAACCTACGATGAGGATACGGAGTATGGACTTCTGAGACATGTACTTGTAAGAAGAGGATTTGCCACAGGGGAGATCATGGTTGTTCTGGTCACAGTTTCACCGGTATTTCCATCGAAGAACAACTTTGTCAAAGCACTCCGCAAGAAACATCCGGAGATCACCACCATTGTTATGAATATCAATGATAAACGTACAAGTATGGTGCTTGGAAGCCGAAACATCGTTCTCTACGGAAAAGGTTTTATCCGGGATACCCTTTGCGGCTGCAGTTTCCGCATTTCTCCGGATTCTTTCTATCAGGTGAACCCGGTACAGACAGAGGTGCTCTATCGCCAGGCGATCAAATATGCCGGCCTCACCGGTAAGGAAAAAGTGATCGATGCGTACTGTGGAATCGGAACCATCGGACTGGTGGCTTCGAAACATGCAGGGCAGGTTATTGGTGTGGAATTGAACGCCAATGCGGTAAAAGATGCGATCACAAATACAAGAGAGAACAAAATCAAAAATGCCGTTTTCCGTCAGGGAGATGCGGGAGAGTTCATGACAGCTATGGCAGAAGCAGGGGAAAAGGCCGACGTGGTATTTATGGATCCTCCAAGAGCGGGAAGCACAGAGACTTTTATGAAATCTGTGGTCAAACTTGCACCGAAGAAACTGGTGTATGTATCCTGCAATCCGGAAACACTGGCAAGAGATCTCAAATATCTTTCCAGATTTAATTACAAGGTGCAGGAAATGCAGCCTGTAGACATGTTCCCGTTTACAGATAATATAGAAAGCGTTTGTCTTTTGAGCCGCAAAAATGCCACGAAGAAAGATCTATGGACTTAAGCTGGAGCATGATGCAGGGTATTATGAATGTCCAGAATGTAAGCGTAGATATGTTCCAACCATGAAGGCCGTTGTTATGGCGCTGTATTATGGAATAACAAGAAAAAAGAAATGTCCATATTGTGG
>JAUNAE010000348.1 GCA_030527765.1 Eubacteriales bacterium | reverse complement strand
ATGAAGCAGAGAAGCTTGGCATGCAGGTCTGGATACTTGATGATAAGCATTTTCCGACGGGTTATGCGGCTGGAAGTCTCGTGAATGCACCACTTGAGAAAAAGAGACGTTTTCTGACTCACCATAAAGTGACTGTAAAGGGTGGAAAGAAAGTATCTCTCTCCATCAAAAAGAACATCAAGTCACAGGACAAATATGATGTGATGAGTTATGTGATGCTGCTTTATTTTGGAAACGGAAAGCTGCCAAAGAAGATCAGACAGGATGAACTTCTGTCAGTGACCGCTAGATGTGGTGAACAGTATGTGAATCTTGCTGAATATGTACAGGATGAGAAGCTGAAGTGGATCGTTCCGGAGGGAGAATGGACGATTGAGTTTGTCGGACTCACCTATGATGCCGGAATGCATAGAGATTATATCAATATGCTGGATACTGCCTCCTGTCAGGCGCAGATTGATGCCGTGTATGAGCCGCACTGGGAACATTTCAAAGATAAGTTTGGAACAGTTATTGCAGGTTTTTTCTCAGACGAACCAGAAATTGGAAATGGAAACTATCTAAAGCACTATAACCTGCCGGGTACAGAACAGACCCTTCCTTACAGCAATGCCCTGGCAGCGGCACTCAAAGATAGATGGGGAGATGTCTGGACGGAAAAGCTGTCACTTTTATGGAGCAACGGGACAGAGGCTCCAAAAATCCGATACGATTACATGGATTGTGTGACCAGACTGGTGGAGCAGTGCTTTTCCAAAAAGCTGGGAGAATGGTGTAGAGAGCACGGCGTGGAATACATCGGACATGTGATTGAGGATAATAATCAGCACGCCAGAACATCAACCAGCCTTGGACATTACTTTAGGGGACTCAAATATCAGACAATGGCTGGAATCGATGACATTGGAGATCAGGTTCTTCCTCAGGGTGAGGACCGTAGACACAGAAATATCTTTGGGTACGAGAACGATGGAGAATTTTACCACTATGCTCTTGGAAAGCTTGGAACCTCTCTTGCAGAATTAAATCCCCGTATGCAGGGAAGATGCATGTGTGAGATCTTTGGTAACTATGGATGGGAAGAAGGCGTGCGTCTGGAAAAATATTTGCTGGATCATTTCCTTGTCAGAGGCGTGAACTATTTTGTGCCTCACGCATTTACCTGCAGTGATTATCCGGAGAAGGACTGTCCACCTCATTTTTACGCACAGGGTAACAATCCACAGTACAGACACTTTGGTGAAATGATGAAATATGCCGGACGTGTGACGAAGATGATCTCCAGTGGACAGAGCGATGCCAAAGTAGCCATTCTCTACCACGGTGAGAGTGAGTGGGCGGGTAAGACCATGCTTATGCAAAAGCCCGCAAGAGTGCTCTATGACCATCAGATTGATTTTCGATTTGTGCCAAGTGATGTATTTGAGGAACCAGAGTTTTACAAGACAGAGATTACAGATAAACTGACTGTAAACGGCAAGGTACATGAGGTGTTTATCGTACCAGCTTGTGAATATGTTTCAGAAATTTGTGTTATGGGATTGACGGAACTGATTGAAAAAGGTGGCAGAGTTCTGTTTCTTGATAGCTATCCAAAGAATGTTGCAACAGGACAGGTTCCGACGGCATTTCAGACTGCAAAAATCGTATCCTTAAATCAGCTTCCGGAGCTACTATCTGACTATTCAATTAAGATCATGCCGGAAAACGATCGGGTGCGGATTCTACACTATAATCATTCAGAACCTTCTGAAAAGTCAGAGCTTTACTTGCTTGTGAACGAAGGAGAGCAGGATTATACGGGAAGCCTTGATATTGCTGGAAACTGGTGTCAGTATGATGCATGGACAGACCGGAAAAAGGGAATTGACCTTTTCCACCTTGTTCTGAAACCATACGAAAGTCTGATACTGGTTAGAGATCATGAGGCATGTCATGTGGAACAAATGTCACAGATAGAAAGCAAACAGGAGTTTACATTGACAAACTTTACCCAAAGCATCTGTCGTGCAATCGACTATCCGAATTTTACAGGACATAAAGAAATACGTTCACTGAAAAGCTATGAGAGGGAGAAGCCGAAGTTCTCTGGATTTATCCGCTATGAAACCCATGTTACGTTGGAAGATTTCCAAAAGGTAGAGCTATTACTTACAGAGGTATATGAGGGATCTGAAGTAGTTGTTAATGGTATTTCCTGTGGAATCCAAGTCGTTCCGGATCCTGTGTTTGATATCACGGGTGCCTGCAAAAAAGGAGAGAATCACATCACTATTGAAGTAGCTACATCACTGGCCAGAGAAAGAGGAAAAAAGACCGGTAAAACGGGTATTGCAGGTGTAGTGAAATTGAAAACTATATGAGGTTGAACAAAATGAAAAATGTAATTTATAATCCGTATCTGCCAGAGTATGAGTATATTCCGGATGGGGAACCACATGTTTTTGGAGATAGAGTATACATATATGGTAGTCATGATCGCTTTCAAGGGAAAAAATTCTGCATGAATCACTACGTCTGTTATTCTGCGGATGTGAGTGATTTAACGAAGTGGGATTATGAAGGTGTCATTTATAGAAATGATCAGGATCCAAGAATGACAAACGGAGATCACCAGCTTTGGGCGCCGGATGTTGTTCAGGGAAAGGATGGCAGATATTATCTTTATTACTGTCCGGATGACAAAATCTTATCTATCGGAGTAGCTGTGTGTGACTCACCGGCTGGAAAGTATGAGTTCTACGGTATTGTGAAAGATAAGGATGGCAGACCTATAGGAGAAAGAGAGGGGGACACCTATTCTTTCGATCCGGGTGTATTTATTGATGATGATGGCAGAATATTTTTGTATTCAGGCAATGGTCCGCGTACCAAGGGTGCCATCGGTAAACAACCCAAGGCATCAAAAGTAATGGAGCTTGAAGAGGATATGATTACGATTAAAGTGGAACCCAGAAAGCTTTTACCTACCCTGGGAGAGGCTAAAGGCACAGGCTTCGAGGGACATGAATTTTTCGAGGCAAGCTCCATTCGGAAAATTGACGGCAGATACTATCTTGTTTATTCTTCTGTTGCGCTTCATGAACTCTGCTATGCTGTAAGCGATAAGCCGGATGAAGGATTTCAATATGGTGGAGTAGTGGTTAGTAATGCAGATCACTTTGAATCTGATCCCAATCCCCGTATGTATAATTGTTATGGAAATAATCATGGCGGTATCGAGTGTATCAACGGGGAATATTATATTTTTTATCACAGACAGACGAATCGCAGTATGTTTTCGAGACAAGGCTGTGCGGAAAGAATCAAGATTGCACCAGACGGCTCTATCGCACAGGTGGAACTCACTTCTCAGGGACTTTATGGAAAGCCACTTCCGGCAGAGGGAACCTATCCGGCCAGCATGGCCTGCCGCCTATATGGAAAGAGAGAGCCGGAAATTTCTTTTGGAATGCTGATGAGGAAAAAGCACCCCTATCTCACACAGGATGGAGAGGATTTTGAACCGGAGAAGCACAGACTTTCTGATGGAACGATTGATCTGACACTGGCACCAAGGCAGTATGTGAAAAATTGCAAGGATGGCTTGCAGGCAGTTTATAAATACTTTGAGGCGAATCACATAAACACCATGTCCGTAAGGGTGCGAGGCAAGATGAACGGTCAGCTGCTTGTATTTGCGCAAAATGACAAAGTGAAAAAAAAGATAGGGCAAATTATGCTCAGTTCTTCAAAGGAATGGAAGAACTTTGTGGGAAACGTGGAGTTGCCAGAGGGAAGGTTTGCGCTCATCTTTCACTACTGCGGGAATGGAAGATTTGACTTTTTGGAGTTTTCCTTTGAATAAGAGAATGGAGAGGGTGATAAAAAATTACTCTCTCTATTTTTGCATATGGTACTCATTGAGTGATTAAACTTCTAGTAAATAATAAAATAAATAACTGGACCGATTGAAACCTTGGGTTTCTACTTATAATAGATGAATTCCTGGAGGTATAAACCAATGGCAAAATCGCAACCGTTAATTCTTTCTATAGATGAAAAATCACAGTAAGTCTTTTTGCTATTTACTATATTTAAAAGATATTTATTAGAAAACAATATAGATGCTGATCACATTATCGAGATTGCT
>JAUNAE010000347.1 GCA_030527765.1 Eubacteriales bacterium | reverse complement strand
TCTCTGGAATGATGGCCGTACAGGCAAAGAGACCGAATATCTGAACAATGTGATCGGTAAGGACAAACTGTCCGAGTACACAGCGAACATCGCATTTGCAGGATTTACAGCACCGAAGATTCTCTGGATGCAGAACAATGAGCCGGACAATTTCGCAAAAATCAAAAAAATCATGCTTCCGAAGGATTACCTTGCATATCGTCTGAGCGGAACTTTCTGCACAGATATGTCCGATGCATCCGGTATGCTTCTTCTGGATGTTAAGAATCGCTGCTGGTCCAAAGAAATGATGGAAATCTGCAAGGTTACAGAAGAGCAGCTTCCGAAGCTGTTTGAGAGCTGGGAAGTTGTCGGAACACTGAAACCGGAGCTCGCAGAAGAACTTGGCTTCTCCAGAGATGTGAAGATCGTGGCAGGTGCCGGAGACAATGCAGCAGCTGCTGTAGGAACCGGAACCGTTGGAGACGGAGAGTGCAACATTTCTCTTGGTACTTCCGGAACGGTATTTATTTCCAGCAGAAACTTTGGCGTAGATGAGAACAATGCACTTCATTCTTTCGCACATGCAGATGGCAAATATCATCTGATGGGCTGTATGTTAAGTGCGGCTTCCTGCAACAAATGGTGGTCAGAAGAAATTCTGAAAACAAAAGATTACAGTGCAGAGCAGGCTCCAATCCAGAAGCTCGGAGAGAATCAGGTATTCTTCCTTCCGTACTTAATGGGAGAGAGATCCCCGCACAACAATCCGGACGCACGCGGCGTATTCTTTGGTATGTCCATGGATTCTACAAGAGCAGATATGACACAGGCAGTTCTGGAAGGTGTTGCATTTGGTCTTCGTGACTCTCTGGAAGTTGCCAGAAGTCTGGGAATCGACATCACAAGAACAAAGATCTGTGGTGGTGGAGCAAAGAGTGCTCTTTGGAAGAAGATCATTGCCAATGTAATGAATCTGAAAGTAGACGTTCTTGAAGTTGAGGAAGGTCCGTCCATGGGTGGTGCAATTCTTGCAGCGGTTGGATGCGGTGTCTTCAAAGATGTAGAGACTGCAGGAAAACAGCTTGCAAAAGTTGTTGAGACTGTAGAACCGGATGCAGAACTGACTGCAAAATATGAGGAGCGTTATCAGAAATTCCGCACCTTATATCCGACAATGAAAGAACTTTTCTAATATTCAAGTCGACGAAGATAAAAAAGGTCTTGTATTTCTTGATTGAAGAAATACAAGGCCTTTTTGAGTATTTGCAGGAAAGATTGCTCTTTACATATTTTTGTTTTTGTAAATGTGCCACATGGCAATTCCGGTGAATACGGCAAGGTAAGCCAGCAGGATCACAATTCCCAAAAGATTTGCGGATCCTCCGGATGCAATGCTTCGAATCATAGAACTTGTCTGGGAAAGCGGCAGGAAGGAAAGAACCTGTCTGACACCGTTCGGCAGAGTTTCTGTGGAAAAGAATGTATTGCAGAGGTATGCCATAGGCATAATGATATAGTTGGAGAATCGGGGAACGTCAGAGTGGGTTTTTGCTACAAAAGAGACAACCACGCCGATGGCTGAAAATACAGCACCGTTCAAAAACATAATCAGAAAAGACAGACCGTTAAATACAAGGCCGGTCTTAATCGGAAAGGTCAGAAGGAGAATGATGCATCCTGCATAGACGCCTCGGAGGCTTCCTCCGATAATCTGGCCGAGAATGAACTGCCAGAGGGGTGTCGGTGAGATGAGAACCTGATCAAAGGCTTTCTCATACAGACGCTGTACATTCAGATTCTGAGCAATGGCATTGAAACTGCCGTTCATTGTTGTCAGAGAAACGATACCCGGAATCAAAAAGTTCAGATACGGTTCTCCGTGGGAGGACAGCTGGATTCCAAGACCGAACACGATCAGATACATCAGCGGTGCGATCATGGCGGCAAGAGTTATTTTATAAAAGTCTCTGCGAAATTCCGTCCATTTCTCCCACAATACAGTAATGATACCCATAAAAGTGTTTTCCTTTCGTAACTGTTCAGAATCTGTAGAGAAACGGAACAGAAGTAGTTCTATATTGGGGATTTAGGAAAGCTGTGCTTCCTGTTTCTGGTTCAGTTGTTTTCCGACACGTTCCACGAATACATCCTCAAGAGTGGTTGCTCGTAAGGAACAGTCATTTCCGTGAGCGGAAAGAAAAGCGATGGCAGATTCCCGGTCAGTGAAATAATGGCTGTGAAGTCCGCCCGCTGTTTTTTCATCGACTGTGAATTCTCCGAGGTCACGAATGAGTCCCTCAGGTGTGTCGATGGATTCCAGATGTCCGGAATTCATAAGGGCGACCCGATCGCAGAGAGACTGTGCTTCTTCGATATAGTGAGTGGTCAGAAGAATGGTCAGATTCTGATCGTTCAGTCGACTGAGAAGACTCCACATCTGACGGCGGGACAGAGCGTCCATACCTGCGGTAGGTTCATCCAGAAGAAGGATCTCCGGGCTTGTGAGCAATGCACGGCATACCATGAGTTTACGCTTCATACCACCGGACAATTTGCGGACCGTACGTTTGCGGAATTTGATCAGATCACAGAATTCCAGAAGTTCTTCGGATTTTTCCTTGATTTCCTTTCGGGGCATGAAGTAAAGACGTCCCTGGTATTCCATAACTTCATCCAGCGTCATGTCCTGGCGCATGGAGTATTCCTGAGTGATGACACTGACCTTGCGTTTAATATCCGACCGGCTGCGGGTCAGAGGCTGTCCATCAATGAGAATTTCTCCGGAAGTTGGGAGAAGCAAAGTGGAAAGCATACTGATGGTTGTTGTCTTTCCGGCACCGTTTGGGCCGAGCAGGGCAAAAAATTCTCCGGTGTTAATCGTAAGATTCAGAGAATCCACCGCAGTGAAATCATCAAATTTTCTTGTGAGATTTTTAATTTCAATCATGATTTTCCAGCTTTTCTTTTGCAATAATCAGAGAAAAATAGCCTGCATCATCCGGAATTTCAGAAAGACTGCGATAAATCTTCTCATTTGGCATACCACAGTTTTCGACCATAGAAACTTCCAGACCAGATTCAGCAAGAGCTGCTTTTACCTGATTCATTTTGCTTCCGGATTTCATGAGAACATAATTTCCCGGTTCTTTTGGAAGAGCATCCAGTTTGTGAACTGCAGGAATGATGTGAAGAGGCTCCTGCCATTCTACCAGAGGAAGATTCATGCGGGCAGCCGCTGCGCAGAAGGAAGTAATTCCGCTGACAAGGCGTGTTTCATATCCGTGGGCTTCTACGATTTCCTGAACATAAGAGAAGGTAGAGTAAACGGTCGGATCTCCGAGAGTCAGAAAAACAACGTTCTTTCCCTGATCGAGAACTTCCTCAATAATGGCAGCTCCTTTTTTGTGGTTTTCTCTCTGGATATTGCGATCCATTACCATTGGCATGAAAACCGGAAGCAGTTCTTTCTCGGCGATTTCCGGTACGGCCTGCACTGCGATTTTGAATGCAGTTGTTTCTTTGACATCCTCTCCCGGTGCGGCGATCACCTGATTTTCTTTCATAGTACGAATGGCTTTGAGAGTGAGGTATTCCGGGTCTCCGGGGCCCACACCAACACCGTATAAAATTCCTGGCATAATAAAACCTCCTGATATATTGTTTGTGAAGTATTTATGAGGATTCCGCTGTCTGCATACAGCAAAGGAGAATGCAGCATTTCGATGAATCCCAATGATTAGCGTATCGTTTCTATTATACTATGGAAGAATACGAGATTCAAGTCGAGCACTGCGAGACTTGGTGCGGGGTGCGCATGAACTGCGCTTAAGACAAACAATGGATTGGAACGGTAAAAGAAGATCAAAGCATACTCTTATATTTACGATGGTTGCGAAATAGGTGTGTCTAATCCGCCATATGAACGGTTCATTTAAAAATCAGATGGACTAAAATATTGATAAAAGGAACCGTTCATAGTGATAGCAAGGATTAGGAATATGAGCGATTTAGATGACTTTGATCATGATTTATTTGGTGATGTACATGACGACTTTGGTGAAAGGAGCGATGATGATATGGATGATGATTGGAAAGATTATGTGGACTGGGACGGAGATGGAATGATCGATGAGTATGAACAGGAAGTGGCACG
>JAUNAE010000346.1 GCA_030527765.1 Eubacteriales bacterium | reverse complement strand
AGCATGGGTCGGCGGCAGTCCTTTCGTATCTGTGAAATCACTCATTCCGTAATTTGCATCGAAATTCAGAAGAATTCCATCTTTTTTCAACACGCGGATCCAGGACTTGTATGCAACTTCTGCATGCGGCAGTGTCCAGGTCAGATTTCTGGAAATCACAACGTCAAAAGTTTCCTCCGGAAAATCGATATTCTCTGCATCCATCACCCGGAACTCACAGTCAACGCCCTCTTCTTTTGCAAGTATTCTGGAATTATCAATCATCTCAGGTGTCAGATCCACTCCCGTCACCTGATGTCCTTCCATCGCCAGAAGAATGGTAAAGAAACCTGTACCACATCCCACATCCAGAATTCGAAGAGATTTCTTCTTCGGAAGCATTTCAAAAATTTCTTTTCTCCAGCGATCCGCAATCGGCGCATGCAGTTCCTTGCGGCGCTGATCCAGAAAACTCTCAGAACGTTTTCCCCAGTAGCGGACAATCCGTTCTTTTCTCTTATCACTTTCATACTGAATCCGTCCATAGGCAATCATGGAGTCTTCGGCTTCCAGAGGCAGTGCCACCGTCTGGTACAAAATGACACCATCATACAGTGCCACACTTGTCTCCAGAATATTCCCCTCGTAATCCCGTACTTCTCCGAGGATCTCCCCTTCCCGGATCATATCCCCCGCCTTTTTGAATGGATACCAGAGTCCGCTCTCTGATGCGCCCTGATAGACAAGATCCGCCACATCAATCGGGAAATATTTTCGATAGTCTTTCTGTCCAAGGTATACGCCCAGATGACAAAGAATGTTTCGCACATCCCGACGGGTAGAACCTGCTTCTTCGTTTGTCCAGAGTCCTTCTCCTCCACGTTCAATCAGAACGCTCGGAATTCCAATGCTTGCTGCATAATTATAGGCTCCTCCGGTTGCTACATTGGATTTTACCATATATGGAACATCCACCTGCTGTGCCATCTCCCTGGATATCTCCACGATGTCTTTCTCTGCCATACCGGCATAGTATACATACGGAGTCAGCTGTTCATAATCATCTCCGCTGTGCAGATCAACATAATAATCCGCCCTGGAAAAAAGATCTTTTACCATCAGTGCTGCAAGGTGTTCCATCTCTGATCCATCGAAATTCCCCGGGAAAACTCTGTTGAGATTTTTATGATCAGAATATCCCAGGCTTCCACTTCGATGTTCAAAGGCCGGACGGTTCACCGTCTTAATAATCACAATCGTTCCGGCAACCCGTTCCACCGGAAGCTGCTCGGAAAGTTCAATTGCCGCCTGAATTCCGACATACTCTGCCGCATGCACGCCTGCAGTAATCAGAACCGTTTTTCCCTCCTGTTTACCGTGAAGAATGGTGCCCGGAAGTTTCGTCTTGCCATCGGACAGAAGGATTTCTCCGGACCAGCGTTCTCCCGGAGCAACCACAGCACTTCCCAGTACAAACTTTTCTCTTCCTTCGCCTTCCTCTTTGGCTTTGCTTCCTTCCAGAAGAAACAGAGGTGTGGATGTATTATTGGTAATCTCCTCTTCATTCCAGACTTCTTCCCAGACTCTCTCATCCGCACTCGCCTGCAAAAATCCAACTTCTTCCATTGTATGAAGATCCCATTCCGGTCTTTTTTTCTTACTAAGGGGAACCTCTCTGGCAATTGCTTCCATTTTTTCATTATCCGTTCCGGTTCCTTCATAATAATCTTCAAATTCTCCGGCACGAACTTTTTCACGGTCAATTTCAAAAGCTTTTTTCTTCTCCTCATCAAAGAGATAGCCATACCAGTCTGCATCAAAATTCCAGAGTTTTCCTCCCGGTACAAGCACACGGTGCCACTCTTTGTATGCACTGTAAGGATCCGGCAGATTCCATGTCACATTTCTGGAGAAGACCACATCAAATTTGCCTTCTTCGAAAGGAAGCGCCTGAGCATCCCCTGTCATCCACACAATCTGTGATGCCAGTTCACCGGCATTTTTCTTCGCTTCTTCAATCATTTCCTCTGTATAGTCAATGGCAGTCACCCGATATCCGGCTCTCGCAAGAATAATCGAAAAGAATCCCGGGCCGCACCCTACATCCAGTACTTTCACATCTTCCGGATTCTGCTTCGGAAAAGCTCCTCTAAGCAAAGTGAGCAGTTTATTTTTCCAGAGTTCATATCGCTCATCTGCCATTTCCTGCTGATTATATTCCGAATATCCATCCGCTCGGTTGGTCCAGTAATTCCTAATATCTTCTCTCAGTTGTTCCATACTCTATTCTCCGTTTTCCTCCTGCCAAAGAGCACAGGA
Source organism: Eubacteriales bacterium (assembly GCA_030527765.1). The sequence continues at coordinate 1,844 of JAUNAE010000346.1, read as the reverse complement.
TGATTGATAAATTTCCTACATACTTTTCATATTATAAAAGAAAAAGGAATCGCTGTAAAGCAATCCCTTTTTCCCTATTCTATCCTATCTATGTTATTAGTTATCGATTGTTAATTGCGGTGAGCAGTGCGTCGATAGAAGCACGGATAATATCCGAGTGCACACCTGCACCCCATGCCATGGTTCCGTCCGGTTTCTTAATTCCAACATAGGCAATCGCCTTGGATTTGGAACTGAGTTCCAGTGCATGCTCCTGATAAGTAACCAGTTCATATTTCAATTCGTAAGCTTTCTTCAGTGCATTGCTTACCGCATCCAGACGACCGTTTCCGGAAGCCTCTGTAACAATCTTGCTTCCGCCCCGGAAGGATGAGGTAACCTGAGTGACAATGCCTTCTTCTGTCTGCTGGAAATGAACTTCGTGAATGTTGTAAGGCTCCACAACATTCTCATAAGTTTTCTTGAACAGGCTGAAGATTTCATCCGGAAGAAGCTCTTTGTGCAGATGATCGGATACCGCCTTGGTTGTATATCCCATAGCTTCTCTCATCTTCGCCGGAAGATTCAGGCCGAATTTTGTCTCCAGAATATATCCGACACCACCCTTACCGGACTGGCTGTTAATTCGAATAACATCCGCATCATAATTACGTCCAACATCCGTCGGATCAATCGGAAGATACGGAACTGTCCAGAACTCTCTCTCTTCCTCTTCACGATAATGCATACCTTTGGCAATTGCATCCTGATGAGATCCGGAAAAAGCAGCAAAGACAAGAGCTCCACTGTACGGACTTCTCTCATAGACGGACATTCCGGTACAGCGCTCATACACTTCACAGATATGCGGCATATCGGAGAAATCAAGTTCCGGATCTACACCCTGAGAATACATATTCATTCCAAGAGTAACAATATCCACGTTACCGGTACGCTCACCATTTCCAAACAGTGTTCCCTCAATTCGATCCGCTCCTGCAAGAAGTCCCATCTCTGAATCTGCCACACCACAGCCTCTGTCATTGTGCGGATGAAGAGAAATAATAACGCTGTCTCTTCGGTTCATATTTTCACTCATGTACTCAATCTGGCTGGCGTATACATGAGGCATGGAATGCTGTACCGTAACCGGAAGGTTAATAATGCATTTGTTATCCGGTGTCGGCTCCCATACATCAATAACAGCATTGCAGACCTCCAGAGCATATTCCGGTTCCGTGCCGGTAAAGCTCTCCGGGCTGTACTCAAACTGGAAATTTCCTTCTGTCGTTGCTGCAAGATCTTTCAAAAGTTTAGCACCTTCCACTGCAATCTTCAGAATTTCTTCTTTTGATTTGCGGAACACCTGCTCTCTCTGAGCAACAGAAGTAGAATTATATACATGAATCACAGCCTTCGGCGCTCCCTTTACTGCCTCAAAGGTTTTGCGGATAATGTGCTCTCTCGCCTGAGTCAGTACCTGAATCGTAACATCTTCAGGAATCAGATTCTGCTCAATAAGTGCACGAACAAATTCGTATTCTGTCTCAGAAGCAGCCGGAAAACCTACTTCAATTTCTTTGAATACAATTTCCACAAGGAGTTTAAAGAACTCGATTTTCTGATCCAGACTCATTGGAATTACCAGTGCCTGGTTACCATCTCTAAGGTCTACAGAACACCAGATCGGAGCCTTTTCTACATACTCTTTCTCTGCCCATTTCATGCATTTCACCGGCGGCATGGTATACTGTCTTGTATACTTGGATACATTCATCATTTCTTTTTTCCTCCATTTTCTTGTCTGTAATTCAGTCAAACTTTTCAAATCACAAAGTCCCCGTAATAAAAAAAACCTCTCATCT
>JAUNAE010000345.1 GCA_030527765.1 Eubacteriales bacterium | reverse complement strand
GGCACAAGAATTCTTGAAGTTACAGTTGTGGCAGATACACCTACAGAGGCAAAGCAGATCGTGGACACGCTTTGCAGGCGTGGTGCAAATGAGATCACAAAAGCCATGGGCTTTCAGCAGGTGAATCTGTATGAATACGGAACCATGGACAATGTTCCTTGTAACACGATGCAGGTGCAGAGAATTGTTCTCTATGGGTTGATCGCTGCTATTTTGGTATATGCAGTCTTTCTGGTGCTCTATCTCCTCGATGACAGTTTGGAGACAGATGAATCCATTGAGCAGCAGCTCGGTTTGAAGATCCTTGGCAGAATCCCTTCTGCACAGTCCGTTGCCGGCAGAAGATCTTATTCATATGGAAGCAGAAGGAAGAAATAATACAGAAAAGGGAATGAGGTAACATGAATTCTCAAGAAGTGATTGAAATCGATCTCGTCGATTTGTGGCGGATCTTTGTGAAAAAGTGGTATATTATGCTGCTCGCTGCATGCCTGGTGGCAGGTGTCTACTGGGGCTATGCTGAGAAAATGGTAGCTCCCAAGTACGTATCCACTTCAACTTTGTATATTTTGAAACAGCAGGATGATTCGGAGAAGCAGAACTCTTCAAACACAGCATCCGATTTTACCTTGGCGTTAAATGTTGTGAAAGATTGCACATATTTGCTGAAGAGTCATTCTGTGTTGGACACTGTGATTGCAGATGAAGAGCTGAATATGTCCTATACCACTCTGTACAACAGTATTTCTACAAACAACCCGAATAACACACGTGTTCTGCAGGTGACGGTGGAAGTTGATTCTCCTGAAGAGGCGAAAAAGATTGTCGATGCAGTCTGCAAGGTCGGCGTTGATCGAATCGAGACCGCAATGGGATTTCGTCAGGTCAATGTATATGAAGAAGGAACATTGCGTTTGAATCGATCAAACGGTGCATCTTTTAGGAATATGGCGGTATTTGGACTTGCGGTCGCGTTTTTGATCTATGCGGTGTATGTCATTCGTTTCCTCTTCGATGATCGAATTCGAACGGATGAAGATATCGAAGAAAAGCTGGGACTTTCCATTCTGGGAAGTATTCCGGATGCTAATACGATGCGTCGCAGAAAGAAAAGACAGAAGTAATAGAGATAGTGGATAAAAGTCCACTGGTGTTATTTGGAGGATATTAATGAAGAAGACTGTATTAACCCTTCCAGGTGAAGACAATCAGCTTATGCAGGAGGCGTATAAGACACTTCGTACGAATTTGCAGTTCTGCGGAAAAGACACAAAAGCAATTCTGTTTACGAGCTGTATGGAAAATGAAGGCAAGACGGTTAGCGTACTGGGAGTTGCCAGAAGCTTTGCCGAACTTGGCAAAAAGGTATTGGTTATTGATACAGATATGAGAAAGTCTGTTATGGCAGGACGCAATACTGATGCGGAGAATGTAAAAGGACTCAGTGAGATTCTGACAGGTCTTGCAGAGGTGGAGGAGTGCATTTACAGCACGCAGTTTGAAAATTTCGATCTTGTATTTGCCGGACAGTATCCTCCGAACCCTGCCGAGCTTCTTGGCAGCAAGGAGTTCTCTGAGCTCCTCAAATCAATGCGCAGTCAGTACGACTATGTACTTATCGATTCTACTCCTCTTGGTATGGTTATCGATGCAGCAATTATTGCACCCATCTGTGATGGAGCCGTTTTGGTGATGCGTGGAACAAAAGTAAAGCATCGCCTTGCACAGGGAGTAGTGGATCAGCTCAAGATGAGTGGATGTAAGATCCTCGGTGTCGTTCGCAACGGTGTAAATGCCGGTGGTGGCTACGGTTACGGAAAAGGCTATGGCTATGGGTACGGCTATGGGTATGGTGCGTACGGAAAGCAAGACGGTAAAAAGAAGAAATAATATTTATGAGGCATCAGTAAGAGATAAAGCTGTTATTTTCGCATGATGTGTTCAAGAATAGTAAAGGGAGAGTGTGTGCGATGGCATCCTCAAAGAAAAAGAAGGACCAGAAGAAAAACACCGGTCGTTACAATTTTCAACATTGGCATAGAGTTTCGTTATATTTAGCAATTTATGATGGAGTGGCCATCATCATTTCCTATTTTCTCGGACTCTGGCTTCGCTTTGATTTGCGAATGACAATGATTCCCAGAGAGTATTTGAACGCCTTCAGACGGTTCATTCCGATTTATGTAATCGCTTCTATTATTATTTTCAGTTGTTTTCATCTCTACAACAGTCTGTGGCGATATGCAAGTTTTAGTGAGCTGAATCATATTGCTGCTGCGACGGTTGTCACTGCATTCATTCATATTCTGGGAATCACAATTTTCTTTGCACGCATGCCGATTTCCTACTATGTCATCGGTATACTGTTCCAGTTTATTGCGGTAACAGGTGTTCGATTTGCCTATCGGTACATCAATTTACAGAGAAGTCGCTTAGAGAAGGCAAAATCTGTCAAGCACAACGTGATGGTCATTGGAGCCGGCTCTGCAGGTCGTGTGCTTATTCGTGAGATTAAAAACTCAGATAAGTTACAATCAAAAGTATGTTGTGTCATCGATGACAATCCCAATAAGAAGGGAAGATACATTGAGGGAATTAAGATTGTTGGCAATCGAAATCACATCTTTAAGGCTGTAAAGGAATATAAGATTGATCAAATCTTCCTGGCAATTCCCTCCGCATCAGCTAAGCAAAAGAGAAATATCCTGAATATCTGTAAAGAAACAGGGTGTGAGATGAAAACACTTCCCGGCATTTATCAGTTTGCCAATGGAGATGTAAGTATTTCCAAGATGAAGCCGGTTGCAATTGAAGATTTGCTTGGCCGTGATCAGATCAAAGTTGATATGACGGAAATCTTTAAGAAGATCTCCGGAAAGACGATTCTCGTCACAGGTGGTGGTGGTTCTATCGGTTCAGAGCTCTGCAGACAGATCGCAGCCCATCAGCCCAAGCAGCTCATTATCTTTGATGTGTATGAAAATAACGCATACGACATCGAACAAGAACTGAAACGTAAGTACGGTGATACTTTAAATTTAGTAGCACTAATCGGTTCTGTTCGCGATTCCAGAAGACTGGACAGTGTTTTCAAACAGTATAGACCGCAGCTTGTATTTCATGCTGCAGCACACAAACATGTGCCGCTTATGGAAACCAGCCCTAACGAGTCCATCAAGAATAATGTCATAGGCACTTACAAAACAGCCTATTACGCCATGAAATATGGCACAGATCGATTTGTTTTGATTTCTACTGATAAAGCAGTTAATCCGACAAACATCATGGGAGCCTCCAAACGTCTCTGCGAGATGGTTATTCAAGGCATGGATGCTGTCAGTCGAGAGGGAAGGCGTGATTTACTTCCACAGATGCATGCGCATGGTCGAGACAGTTTTAATGGAAGTATTGGAAAAGATCCCATTGATCACACAACCGTGGAACTTCCCACTGGGGAGATCAACAAGAACCGAATTCGCACAGGCAGTGTCAATAACAAACTCAGAAAGAAAGGAACACAGTTTGTTGCGGTTCGTTTCGGCAATGTATTAGGATCTAATGGTTCGGTCATCCCGCTCTTTAAGAGACAGATTGCTGAAGGAGGACCGGTTACCGTTACCCATCCTGACATTGTTCGCTATTTCATGACAATTCCGGAAGCGGTCAGTTTAGTACTTGAAGCTGCTACGTATGCCTGGGGAGGAGAAATATTCGTCCTTGACATGGGAGAGGCTGTAAAGATTGATACTCTTGCAAGGAACCTCATTAAGCTCAGCGGATACGAGCCTGATGTTGATATCAAGATTGAGTATTCCGGTCTTCGTCCCGGCGAAAAGCTCTTTGAAGAGAAACTCATGGCGGAAGAAGGAATGAAGAATACCGACAACAAATTGATTCACATCGGAAAACCGTTGGAATTTGACGTCGAGATCTTCTTTAATGAGCTTGGGAAGCTTGCGGAGGCAAGCTATGAGAACGACCCGGACATCGTTCAAAAAGTGGAGCGAATTGTTCCCACTTTCCATCCTGTAGGAGCTCATCCGGAAGAAAAAAGAGCCAAAGCCAGTGTGACTGCATAATGATTGGCAGAATAGTGAGTACATAACATTTTTCAATGTCCGTGTCGAGGTAATCTCGGGGCGGACTTTTTT
>JAUNAE010000344.1:685-4157 GCA_030527765.1 Eubacteriales bacterium | reverse complement strand
ATTTTGTATTCTAGCATATTAATTCGTAAATATATATATAGTTTTTATAATCTCGTCAATTCGCACTAATTTTCCTTCATTTTTCCTTATATAAATTGCATATTTTTTCCGATCCTTCCTCATTTTTCTGAGTTTGTTCCATTCACCTCCAGTCAGTGTTATACTAATAACCATAACAATGCGATCGATCGGAAACTTACCATCCACTACCCACTGTATTATGAGACAACCGGGCAGCTGCTCTGCAGCCGATCAGGTCAATCCAATATTTTGCGAGGTGATCTTCCTTGAAACGCGATACGAATCATCCACATCTTCTGCCCCATGTTGGGCAGCGAATGGTGAAAACAGCCGTTTCCGTATTTTTGTGTCTTCTCATCTACCGTCTTCTCGGTTATAAGGGGGAAAGTATGTCCGCTGAGGCTGTCATTACAGCGATTATCTGCACGCAGCCCTTTATCAGCGACTCCAAAGACTTTGCGCTGAATCGCTTTACCGGCACAATTATCGGAACCGTATGGGGAATGCTGTTTCTTTTCCTGCTCTACGGAATTCCGGTGCTGGGACACAATTATGTTGTCCTCTATGCTCTGATGGCTCTGGGTGTACTGGCATCCGTCTACACTTCCGTGGCATTTAAAGTTTCGGATGCCTCCGGACTTTCAGCGATTGTATTTATGTGTATTGTTGTGTGCTTTCCGGATATCGAAGAACCATTTCTGGAAGCTGCGAGACGCTTTCTCGGAGTACTGATCGGAACAACTGCAGCAATCACTGTCAATCTGACGCACCTTCCCCGCACGAAGAACCCGGATTGTGTTTTCTTTGTCCGGGGCAAAGATCTGACTCCGGATCGTTTCTCTCAGATCCCTCCTTACGTGCTCTTTCATCTGAACCATCTTTATGTAGATGGTGCAAAAATCTGTCTCATGCTGGAACATGCTCCTGCACTGTTCACCATGCAAATGAGCAACTGTCATCTGAGCCTTCCTCTGATTGTTATGGATGGTGCAGCTATTTTTGACGCCAACGAGAACCGTTACATCCATGTAGAGAAACTTAATCCGAACCATTCTGCATGGCTGCAGGATTTTCTGAAGGAGAAAGGTATCAGCTATTTTACCTATATTATAAGAAACAATCGAACCTGTATTTTTCACGAAGGAAGCCTTAATGAGCAGGAACTTCTTGTTCTCAAGAAACTACAGCGTTCACCTTATCGCAGCTATCTTAATGGAGATGATTTTTTCCCTGACGAAATTGTCTACATCAAAATCATTGACCAGCATGAAAAACTGCTTCTGCTGAAGGAGGAACTGGAGCCTCTCCTTGCCACTCATGAAATGCGTCTTGCAATCCGCAGCCAGGCCAGCACTCCCGGTGTCAGCGGTTTGTACGTTTATTCTCAAAAAGCGACTCCAAAGAATGCACAGGATTTGCTGATGCAGCTTCTGCGGGTCAAATATGACAATGACGCCCTCCATGCAGTGGATATTTTTTCCAAAAATGAAGGCTACAGTGAGCGAGATGCGGCGGTTGTTCTTCATCGCCTGACCAATGCCTACGAACCACCGAAATTCCGTTTTCTTACTCGTTTACTCTGTAAATAAAAAAAGTCAAACGTTGTACCATAATTAGGAGAATTTTATGTTTGTTGAAGATGAAAAAGATTATATGATGCGAATGATCAAAGAAATGACCCGTGTTCTGATCTCGGTTTTGCTGGGGCGACAGATGAATACTGCCGAGTTTCCTCCTGAGAATCAGTGGCTGGTATCCGGCAGCACTCTGGATGATTTTGAAAAAATGGTAGATCGAGGAGAAATCAATGAAGCAGAAAATATGCTTCTCGAGAACCTTGACTATACGAACAAACAGGAGCTGCTTGCCGCTCTGTATTTCTACGGTTACATTGGAGAAAAGGATGAAAGCTTTTTGCAGAAACATAATTACTCCACTGAGGAAGCATTGGACGGTATTCGACAGCTGGCAGAAGACCTCGGATTCGATCATCTCTTCTGATGAGGTTATCCACATTTTTTTCGGGAAGTGACCGCATTTTCCGGATTTTATCCCCAATTTTTCGCCAAATCCCCCTCATTCTCGCAGTTGCAACCGCTGGTTGCGCATAATTCAAGCCGAATTGGTAGTGTGCAACCGCCCAAAATACTACACTTACAGCAGATACAGGAGCAGCGCAGGTTCCTCGGAATCTTTTCATTCTATACTAGGATGAATTGCTTTTCCGGAAATAACCTCGGCTTCATTCCAAATTCAAAAATCGGAGGATAAGTGTATGATCTTAGCAGACAAGTTGAATCAATTGAGAACAAGCAGCGGCCTGTCCCAGGAAGAGCTAGCGGAAAAAATGAATGTTTCCAGACAGTCCGTTTCCAAATGGGAAAGCGGCAACTCCATTCCCGGTATGGACAAAATCGTAGAACTCAGCAACATTTTTGGCGTCAGTTCCGATTATCTTCTGAAAGATGATCTGGTGGAACTTCCCGGTGAAATCGTTCCTGATCTTGGAGATCAGCCTCTTCTCAGAGAGATTTCTCTTGAGGAAGCCAAAGATTACCTGGCCGCGATCCAGGATAACCTGAAGAAAATTTCTTTTGGTGTGCTGTTGTGCATTATGAGCCCGATTCCTCTGATGCTTCTTCTCGCAACATTTTTAGACTCAAAAACCGGATTTACCGAAGATATGGCCAGCGGAATCGGAACCGCATGCATTCTTCTGATCGTAGCTGTGGCTGTGGCACTGTTCATTCTCAGCAACATTCGCCTCAAAAAATATGAATATCTGGAGCAGGAAGTGTTTCACCTCTCATATGGCGTAGAAGGAATTCTTGAACAGGATGCAGAACTGTTTCTTCCAAAGTTCTATGGCCGAATTGCCATTGGCGTTGTGCTGTTCATTATTTCTTCCGTTCCTCTGATCCTCTTCGGTGGATTCAATATGGAACGAATGACCCTCTACAGTGTTGCCTTTCTTCTGTTTCTTGTGGGCATCGGTGTTTACCTGATTATTATTGTCGGGATACAGAAAGGGGCTTATGATAAGCTTCTTCAGCGTGGAGATTACACCATTGAAAAGAAAAAAGCAGGCAAAAAGCTTTCCGTTTTCTCCAGTGTGTACTGGCTTCTGACAACAGCCATTTACCTTGTGATCAGCTTCACTACCAACCGTTGGGATTATACCTGGATTTGCTGGCCAATCGCCGGAATCCTCTTTGCCGCTTCTTATGCTATTCTCGAGGCACTGGTTGTAAAAAAAGACTGACAGTTTCACCGAACTAAGCAAGTCCCACTCCGCTGCGTACTCATGAACGCAGGCTGCTTTTAACACAAAAAGCCCCTGACAAGTGACCGTTCAATGATCACCTGCCAGGGGCTTTGTATTTTCTATTCAGAAATTATGGAACTATTTGTTGCTGTTCACTCCGTAACTGTAATAACTACATTATTCCTC
>JAUNAE010000344.1:0-675 GCA_030527765.1 Eubacteriales bacterium | reverse complement strand
CTGTCTCAGTCTCTTCGGTTGTCTCCTCAGCGGTATCCTCTGTTGCTTCCTCTTCAGAGTCTTCTACAGTGATCTCCTCAACAGCATCCTCTGCTGCATCCTCTGTTGTTTCCTCAGCAGCTTCCTCTGTTACATCGACTGCATCTTCCGGATCACCGACTGCTTCTTCTGCTTCTTCCTCTTCCTCAGTTACTGCATAAGTAAATGTATGACTGTCTGTGATCTCAAGAGTGCCGAGAACTTTGTCGTCCACAGTGATGGTTGCATTGTCTTCCCACTCCTGAAGAAGGTTTGTGTAAGCATCGCTTCTTGCAGCATCGTCCAGACTCTGTCTCTTTGTCTCAGTTTCATCCTCATCTACATCCAGATCTTTGCGAAGAACATATACCGTATCCTCAACCTGTACCAGCTGATCGTAAACCTCGCCATCTTTCAGTTCTCTAAGCACGCTCAGAACTTCTTCCGGATAACCGTTCTCTGAGTCTTCTACATCTGCGGATTTTGTGTAGTGTCCGGTGAGACCTGAGTAAGTATCGTTCACAGATTTTGCAATTTCATCCATATCTGCAGTCGGGTCAGCGATCATCTGATCAAGAATCTTCTGTGCATCCTCAAGACCATTTGTCTCAGTGGTCTCTTCTGCAGTTTCTTCGGTCTCCTCAGCAGCCTCTTCTG
>JAUNAE010000029.1 GCA_030527765.1 Eubacteriales bacterium | reverse complement strand
AGAAGTGCCGCTCTTGTTTACTATTCGTACAAAGAAAGAAGGCGGTGCGCTGGAAATTTCTTCTGAGAGCTATGAAGATATGAATTTGATCGCTGCAGAGACCGGCAAAGCGGATCTCGTGGATGTAGAAGTGCTCTGGGAGACAGAAAGAAAAACAGAACTGATCAAAAGACTTCACGAACATAATGCGATTGTCATTGCATCCAGCCATGATTTTCAGAAAACAGAGGAGACGGAGGTTCTTCTGGAGCGTTTTCAAAAGATGGATGACACCGGCGCAGATATTTTGAAAATGGCAGTCATGCCTGAAGAAAAAGGAGATGTGGAACGCCTGATGGTGACGGTAAAAAAAGTTGCTGATGAGATGACGGAAAAGCCTCTGATCGCCATGTCGATGGGAGAACTCGGAGCGATCAGCCGTATTGCAGGAGAGAGTTTCGGATCCTGCCTGACTTTTGGTGTTGTCGGAGAGGCGTCTGCTCCGGGACAGCTTCCGATTGGCATTCTAAGAGCACAGCTTGAGGCACTTCACCGTCAGAACATGGTCGATTCTGCTCGAAGAATTCTCTGAATAACACGACGGACTTCGACAAGGAGCCGTGAGTAAATTGATTATAATACTCTCAGAGAGAGAAGGAGAGTATTATGAATCACTTTACAGAGCGTCCCCTGCCGGAACCCCTCTCTCCAGAGCAGGAAGGACATATCCTCCGCCAACTGGGAACCGGATCCGATGAGATGGCAAGAACCCTTCTTATGGAACACAATCTGAGGCTGGTTGTCTGGATCGTAGATCACTCATACAAAGACTATCCGGAACAGGAGGAGTTGATTTCCGTCGGGAATATTGGGCTGATTAAGGGTGTCAGAACTTTTGATCCCGAGAGAAAAAAGAAATTATCCACTTATGTGGGAAGCTGTATCCGTAATGAAATTCGAATGTATCTGAGAAAAAACAGTCGAAACCGAAGGCTGACAGAATTTCCGGGAGATGATGAGAACGTCATGGCAGAGTGGACAGTGGAGGAGCAGTTCTTTTCCAGAGAAATGGAGGAAAGACAGGTACTGTATGAAGCACTGTCAACACTTTCCGGGAAGGAACAATGGCTTCTCAGGGAGCGCTACGGGCTGTCAGAGAAGAAACCGATGACTCAGAGAGAGATCGCAAATGTCTGGAAAGTCTCTCAATCATATGTTTCCAGAGTAGAGCGTAAGGCGGTTCATCACCTGAGAACTGCAATTGGTCAAAAAGAACTTTAAAACATAAAAGCGTAACGCTTTAAACTGGCAAAGAAAAAATGCTTGACATTTCTCTTTGTCTGACTTATGATGGACAAGACGACAAAACAGACAAGATTGACAGGAGGATTCCCTCATGGCAGCAAGTGTGCAGAACAAAACATCTTTTGAATATCTGTATTTTGGATTCCGGGGCTATTATTATGGTGCTGGTTCTTTTGGCTGCTGTGAACAGATCAGGGAATGTTGTTGAAGATTCCACTGGGCTTTTGCCGATGTTTGCGGACAGCAGACATCGGCTTTTTTGTTGCAGGAAACTTCCTTTCTATAATTTTAAGAGGTTTACACGAAGGAGAGATTGTTATGATTATTATTTTGAAACAGGGTGCAGACAAAGAGAAAGTAGAAGAGCTGAAGCAGTCACTTGTTGAGAGAGGACTGAAGTTACATCTTTCTGATGGTGCAGAGGCTTCTCTGATTGGTTTGATTGGTGACACAACACGTATTCAGGAAGATCAGCTTCGGGCACTGGATGTCGTAGAGGATGTCCGCCGTATTCGTGAGGCATACAAGAAGGCAAACCGTTCTATGCATCCGGAGGATACCGTTGTTGATGTGTGTGGACACAAAATCGGCGGCGGCCATTTTCAGGTGATCGCAGGTCCGTGTTCTATTGAGACACAGGATCAGATTACCGAAGTTGCTATGGATGTTATGAAGTCCGGTGCAGGTCTGCTCCGCGGCGGTGCTTTCAAACCAAGAACTTCACCATATTCTTTCCAGGGACTGGGAGAAGAAGGACTTCGCCTTTTGATCGAGGCCAAAAAAGCCTGTGGACTTCCGGTTGTTACAGAGATTATGAGACTGGATACCCTGCCGCTTTTTGAGGATGTGGATGTGATTCAGGTAGGAGCAAGAAATATGCAGAACTTCGAGCTTCTGAAAGAACTCGGAAAGCTTGATAAACCGATCCTTCTGAAGAGAGGAATGTCCAGTACACTGGATGAGCTTCTGATGAGTGCAGAGTATATTATGGCAGGGGGAAATGAAAAAGTTATTCTCTGTGAGAGAGGAATCCGAACCTTTGAGACTTCCATGAGAAATACACTGGATATTTCCGCAATCCCGATGCTGAAAAAGAAGAGCCATCTTCCTGTTATCGTGGATCCGAGTCATGCAGCAGGTATGCGCTTCATGGTGGAACCTCTTACTATGGCAGCTCTTGCAGCAGGAGCAGATGGCGTTATGATTGAAGTACATAACAATCCGGAAAAGGCTCTTTGTGATGGTATGCAGTCTTTAACACCGGCGATGTTCCAGAAGGTAATGGAGCGTGTGAACAGAGCGATGGGTGTCTTTGATAAGACCTTTTAATGTAACATGGAGCAGGATTATTTAGAGAAAGAGCCCTGTTTTCCGGAACTTTCGGACTGTGTATTATGTCCAAGAGAGTGTCACGCAAATCGAAATGAATCAGAGACCGGGATCTGCGGCATGGGTGCGAAAGTCCGTGTTGCAAGAGCAGCTCTTCATATGTGGGAGGAACCCTGTATCTCCGGTGAGAGAGGTTCGGGAACGATCTTTTTTGCAGGGTGTTCCCTCAGATGCTGTTTCTGTCAGAATCGGGACATTGCTATCGGGAATGCGGGAAAAGACATTTCTCTTATGCGTCTCGTAGAGATTATGCTGGAACTTCAGGAAAAAGGTGCGGCGAATATCAATCTCGTTACCGGAGAACATTATGTACTGCACATTGCGGAGGCGATACGAAGGGCCAAAAAGAGAGGGCTTCGTATTCCGGTTTTGTATAATTCCGGTGGTTATGAAAAGACGGAAACAGTGAGACTGCTGGAGGGACTTGTGGATATCTGGCTTCCGGATTACAAGTATCAGGATTCATCTCTTGCGGGAGAGTATTCCAGAGCAGCTGATTATCCGGAAATTGCAATGAATGCAATCAGGGAAATGGTTCGTCAGTCCGGGCCTTGTGTCTTTGATGAGGAAGGTTATCTTGTGCGGGGAACCGTTGTGAGACATCTGATTCTGCCGGGACACACGAAGAATTCCAAAGCAGCAGTGAAAGATCTTTATGAAACCTTTGGAGATCAAATTTATATCAGTCTTATGAATCAGTATACACCGGTGTATCACCAGGAAAAGTTTGTGGAGTTAAATCGAAAGGTGACAAGACGAGAGTATGAGAAGGTGCTGGATTTTGCACTGTCTCTTGGAATTACCCGGGGATTTTTCCAGGAGGGAGATACAAGCAGAGAGAGTTTTATCCCGGCCTTTGATTATGAAGGTGTCTAACAGAACAGAATCAAAAAAGAAAAAGTCCTCCTTCTAAAATAGAAGGAAGGACTTTTTTTATGCAGTGCCGTTTTGTCAGAACTTCTTCCAGGTTCTTCGATTGAACAGAAGCAGCATCGGGAAGATCTCGAGACGACCTGCAAGCATGAGCACACAGAACACAATTTTGGACAGGTAAGAGTAGAATCCAAAATTACAGGTAGGACCAACGGCACTAAGACCCGGGCCGATATTGTTCAGCGTCGCTGCAACAGCGGAGAAGTTTGTTGTAAAATCATAGTTGTCAAGTGAGATGACAAGCAGTGATACAGCAAAAAGGACAACATATACAAACATAAAGATGTTTGTGGAACGGACAACCTCGTGGGAGACTACCTTGCCGTCCATTTTGATTTTACGCACAGCACTCGGGTGCAGGTAAAGATGCAGCTCCTTTGTCAATGTCTTCCACATAATGACAAAACGGGAAACTTTGATTCCGCCGCCGGTACTTCCGGCACATGCACCGACAAACATCAGAAACAGAAGAATGGTTTTTGAGAATACCGGCCACTGATCAAAGTCCGTGGTGCTGAATCCTGTCGTCGTAATAATAGAGCCAACCTGAAAAGCGACCTGCTGTACTGCCTGAAACAGATTATCAAAAAGATGAAGAGAGTTCCACGTAATGAGCACAATGGCTGCAAAAATAATTCCGAGATAGTAGCGGAGTTCCTCCACTTTGACGGCCTGTTTGAACTTCTTCATTAACACGAGGTAATAAACACTGAAGTTTACTCCGAAAAGAATCATGAAGATTGTGATGATGATCTGCTGGACAACTGTATAAGCACCGACACCGGCATTCAATGTGGCAAAACCACCGGTACCGGCAGTTCCCATGGCGATGCAGACCGAATCAAACAGGGGCATACGTGCGATGCAGAGCAGAAGAATCTGTACAAGTGTCATTCCGAAGTAGATGGCATACAAAACCTTCGCGGTGGATTGAACCTTTGGGCGAAGTTTGCTGACAGAAGGTCCCGGGCTCTCGGCTTTCATCAGATTCATGTGATAACCGCCGGTCAGAGGCAGAATTGCAAGCATGAATACAAGAACACCCATACCACCGATCCAGTGAGTGAAACTTCTCCAGAATAACATGCAGTGGGAGAGTGCCTCAATATCAGAAAGAATACTGGCTCCGGTTGTTGTAAAGCCGGAGACCGTCTCAAAGATGGCATCAATGGGATGAGGAATGCTCTTGCTCAGCACAAAAGGTGCAGCTCCGACACAACTTAAAATGATCCAGCTCAGTGCGACGGTTACATAGCCTTCTCTTGCGTAGAAGGCTTTTTTCTTTGGCTTACGGTATGTCAGCGGAATTCCGACCAGAAGACAGAATGCCATTGTAATAAGAAAATAGATGCCATTGCTCTCGTGATAAATAAGAGCAACACCACAGGGTAGGAGCATCAGCACCGCGGAAAGATTAAAGATCATTCCAAGCAGATAAATAATAATCGAAAAATTCATTCAGCTCCTACCTTTCCAGAATATCCCGGATATCCCGGAGGCACTTGTTTGTGGTGACGATGATGACCGTATCTCCTGCCTGAATGGTATCATGACCACGAGGAATACGGATATTTCCATTGCGGTTTATGCTGGCTACCAGAAGATTTTTCTTGAGGTTCAGTTTGGAAAGAGGAACATTCGTAACCTGGGAATCCTCGGAAATTCGAAATTCAAGAGCTTCTGCCTGATTGTCCAGAATATGATACAGAGTTTTTACATTGCTTCCGATGCTGTTCTCCATAGCACGCACATACTGAAGAATGGAATCTGCAGTGATGTATTTCGGATAAATGACGGAATCAATATCAAGAGAATCGATGACGTCATCAAATGCAAGACGGTTGACCTTTGCAACCAGCTTGGCATTGGAGATCTTCTTGGCTGAAAGGGAGAGGAATACATTCTCTTCATCCAGATTGGTGAGAGATACAAGAGCTTCCGCCTGGCGGATTCCTTCTTCAAGAAGAAGAGCACGGTCTGTTCCGTCGCCGTGAATAATAGTCGCATTTGGAAGAAGTTCACTCAGCTCTTCGCAGCGGGCCTCATCCTTTTCGATAATTTTCACATCGATCTTCATATCAGACAGCATATGAGCCAGATAATAGGAAATGGTTCCTCCGCCTACCAGAATGGCATTGCGCACCTGGGTAGTCTTCAGTCCGATCTTATGGAAAAAGATTGCTGCGTTTTTGGGTGTTGACATAATGGAGACCATATCACCGTTGTGGACAACATCATTACCATTTGGAATGCATACATGATTCGGACTCTCAATGGCACAGAACAGAACGTCGAGACGGAACTTATCTGTGATTTGAGAGATGGTCATTTCATCCAGACGGAATTCCGGAAGTACTTTGAATTTGATGAGCTCCACATTGCCCCGGGCAAAGGTGTCGATCTTCATTGCTGACGGGAAACGGAGAATTCTGGAAATCTCCTGAGCGGCTGCCAGTTCAGGGTTAATGAACATGGATACACCAAGACGCTCTTTTATAAAGTTTATTTCTGAGTTGTAAATCGGATTGCGGACGCGGGCGATGGTCTGGCAGTTTCCTGCTTTCTGAGCAATCAGGCAGCAGAGAAGATTCAGCTCATCAGAACCGGTCACTGCGATCAGAATTTCCGCAGTTTCAATTCCGGCTTCCATGAGAGTGTTGATGCTGGCACCGTTGCCGACAATTCCCATAGCGTCAATCTCATCAGTGATGGCGTTCAGTTTTGCCTCGGAGGTATCAATCAAAGTAATATCAGATTCTTCGATCAGCTGCCTTGCCAGGGAGCTTCCAACTTTGCCACACCCGATAATGATTATTCTCATAATTCACCTCTTAAAATTTTGTGACTGCAGAAACCTCCGGTGAATACCTTTATTCGTTGAAAAGCTGCAAGCATCTTTTCAGCGTGTTGGGACTTTCAACCAGGTATCATTAATATGGAAGTTTCTGAACAGAATTATGTCTAAAGAACATAAGAATGTCAGGGCAGTTCTTGACAGCCCTGACATCATATTATATCACGCAAGTATTTTTTGGGAAGAGTAAAAAAAAAATTATTTTTCTGTTTCCTCCGGCTGAATGCGGAAGCTCTCCAGAATTCCATGGATTGCCCGATGAAGATGCGGCTTGTAGTCTTCTATGGAAGTTGGCTGATGATACAAAATACAGCTGTGACAGGTAGAGCCTACAAGCTCGATAATGGTGAAAAGCATAATTTCCGGATCACGGAAAAAAGTTCCGTCCTTTGAAATAGCAGAAAGAAAAGGATCCTCTAATTGTTTTGCCGCCGAAGTCTCAGGACTTAGTTTTTCTTCAAAGGCTCCTTTAAACATTCCCCAGGAAAGATTTTTGGAGATAAAGAGCAGAAGAGCATGATTGCGGTTCAGTTCATCCAGAATATAATCCACGAGGAACAGCATCTTTTCTTCAAAATCTGTAAGATCGGTCTGAGACAGTGCTGCCCATGCATTGGAAAGAAGTTCTCCGGTTTTGTGGGAGATCAGTCTGTTTCTGATATCATATTTGTCTTTGAAATATAAATAGAAGGTTCCCTTTGCAACGCCGGCTTTTTCCACAATGTCGGAAATTGTCGTTTTTGTTAATCCTTTTGTTGTAAAAAGTTCAAATGCCGTATTAAACAGGGCATCTTCTTTTTTCTTTTTGTTGAATTCCATTTTACCCATAACGGTTCGGCCTCCTTATTTCTTCCTATTCTAAACAAAAATGACTAAAAGTCAATAATTTTTGCAAAAGATATTGACTATTGGTCATTTTTGTCGTATAACAAGTATGAAATAAATGACCACTGGTCAGTTGAAGCGAAGGAAGGAAATAAAAAATGATAAAAGTCGGTAAATGGATTGCAAAACACAAAATCCTGATTCTGATAACTGCCTTGATTCTTTTGGTCCCATCTTTGATCGGGATCGCAGTGACCAGAGTCAATTATGACCTTTTAAGCTATCTTCCTCAGTCATTGGATACCGTGAAAGGACAGAACGTTCTGGTGGATGAATTCGGAATGGGCGCCTACACAATGATTGTCATAGAAGATATGGATATGAAAGATGTTGCAAAGGTCAAAGAAAAAGTAGAACAGGTTGACCATGTAACGAGTGTTCTCTGGTATGACAGCCTTATGGACCTGAGTGTCCCGGTGGATATGCTTCCGGAAGAGGTTCGCAAAGTTTTCTTCAGGGGAAATGCAACGATGATGATTGCACTTCTCGATGATTCCACATCTTCCGATGCATCCATGGATGCTATCGCAGAGATTCGTTCCTTGTTGAACAAGCAGTGTTTTGCCAGTGGAATGACAAGCGTCATTCTTGATGTAAAGAACCTGGCACAGCAGGAGATGCCGATCTACGTTGGAATTGCAGCGGGTTTGTCTCTGGTAGTACTGCTTCTGGCAATGGATTCATTCCTTGTTCCGGTTCTGTTCCTGTTAAGTATCGGAATCGCCGTTCTTTATAACCTTGGATCGAACATCTTCCTGGGACAGATTTCTTATGTTACCCAGGCACTTGCAGCAGTTCTTCAGCTGGGTGTTACCATGGACTACTCCATTTTCCTGCTGAACAGCTATGAGGATTACAAAGTGAAGTACCCGGGAGATAAGGAACGTGCCATGGGACATGCCATTGCTGCAACATTCAAATCCGTTGTGGGAAGTTCCATTACAACCGTAGCCGGATTCATTGCCCTGTGCTTTATGACATTCACCCTTGGTATGGATATGGGTGTCGTTATGGCGAAGGGTGTCGTGATCGGAGTTATTGCCTGCATTACCATACTTCCGTCCATGGTTTTGTTGTTTGATGGTGCCATTGAGAAGACAACACATAAGTCTCTGATCCCGAACCTGGATAAAGTTTCTCACTTTATTACAAAACATTACTGGATCTGGCTTGTTCTGTTTGTTGCACTTCTGTACCCGGCATATTACGGACAGAGTCACTACAATGTTTACTACAACATGGACAGCACTCTTCCCAAAACACTTCCAAGTCAGATTGCAAACGAGAAGCTTTCTGATGAGTTCGAAATGAACACAGTACACATGGTTCTTCTGAAAGCCGGAACCAGCGCAAAAGACAAAATTGCAATGATGGATGAGATCGAAGGTGTGGATGGTGTTTCCTGGGCACTTGGAGCAAACTCCATTGTGGGCCCGACATTCCCGGAATCCATGATTCCATCTTCCGTTAAATCAAAACTTGCAAGTGACAACTACGAAATTGAATTTATCTGTTCAAACTACAAGCCGGCTACGGATGAGATGAATGCACAGATTACGGATATTCAGGATATTCTGGCAAAATACAGTTCCGATGCGATTCTGATCGGAGAAGCACCGCTGACAAAGGATCTGATCGGTGTTACCGCCATCGATTTCCAGCATGTAAGTGAAGCTTCCATTTTCCTGATCATGGCAATTATTTTGCTTGTATTCCGTTCCATTTCTCTGCCGGTAATTCTGGTAGCAGTGATCGAGTTTGCGATTTTTGTAAATATGGCATTCCCGTATTATCAGGGTGTGACACTTCCGTTTGTGGCAGGAATCGTAATCGGTACTATTCAGTTGGGTGCTACCGTCGATTACGCAATTTTGATGACAAGCAGATATCAGAAGGAGCGAAGCAATGGCAAGAGTCGTAAAGAATCGGTTTCCATTGCCCATGCAACTTCTATGAAATCCATTATTATCAGTGGCTGCAGCTTCTTTGCGGCAACCTTTGGTGTAGGCCTTTATTCAGATGTAGATATGATCAGTGCCATCTGTACACTTCTTGCAAGAGGTGCAGTTGTCAGTATGATCGTCGTAATACTGGTACTTCCGACGATGCTTCTGGTATTTGACCGTCTGATAATTCACACATCTTTGGGATTTCGTGCAAAGAAGAAAAAAGAAGAAAAACCTTTTACCAGTCAGGAATTAGTGAATGAAGGGAGTCAGTTGAGATGAATAAAAATCGTAAAATTGCAAATATTACAATGGCAGCAGGAATGGCGGCAGTACTCAGCGCATCACCGGTACTTGCGGCAAATGAAGTTTCCAAAGAAGAGACTGTATATGTAAATGCAGATGCTTCCGGAAATGTGGAAAAAGTTACCGTATCCGATTGGCTGAAAGGCTCTGCCAATGCAGGAAAACTTGAAGACACTTCTGATCTTAAAGACATTGTGAATGTCAAAGGAGATGAGACCTTTACACAGAACGGAAAAGATCTTACATGGGATACAGAAGGAGAGGATATTTACTATCAGGGTACTTCTGACAAAGAACTTCCGGTTGGCGTAAATATTAAGTATTCTCTGGATGGTACTCCGATAGATGCCAAGGATCTGGTTGGAAAGAGCGGCCATCTGACGATGGAAGTTACTTATACAAATAACTCCAGTGTCAAAAAGACAATCGCAGGAAAGAAACAGGATGTGTACACACCCTTTGCTCTTGTAACAGGTACGTATCTGGATGCCGGAAAATACTCAAATGTCACTGTTACCAACGGAAAAGTAGTTTCCGATGGAAACAGAAACTTCGTTGTAGGTGTTGGTCTTCCTGGTCTGAAAGAAAGCCTGAATCTGAAAAATTCCTTGATCGATGGTCTGGAAATTCCGGAAGGATTCACAGTGGAAGCGGATGTAAAAGACTGTGAAGTGAATGCAACTTTCACAGTTGCAATGACAGACGTGATGGATGCCCTGGATCTGGACAATGTGGATGGATTGGATGACATTCAGGATAAAGTGAAAGAACTGACAGATGCTTCTGTGAAACTGGCAGATGGAAGCGATGAGCTTTATGAGGGTCTGAATACATTAAATACAAAATACAAAGATTTTTCCGATGGAATTTCCAAACTGGCAGATGGAGCAGGAAAACTTGACTCCGGTATCGGTCAGGTAGAAGATGGTGCTTCCAAACTGGATTCCGGAGCAAATCAGCTCGTATCCGGAGCAAATCAGTTGAATTCCGGAGCAAATCAGCTGGCAAGCGGAGCATCCACTCTGGAAGATGGAGCTTACACTTTAAGTTCCGGTTCTCAGGATCTTGCAGACGGTGTCAACAGATACACTTCCGGAGCAGATACACTGGCAAACGGAATTGGAACCTTTGCAGACAGCGTCGGAACACTTTCCTCAAAAGTCGGAGAGTATACAGACGGAGTGTCAAACCTGGCATCCGGCATTCAGAATTACGTACAGGGAAGCGGACAGGTGACAAATGGAGTTGTTTCCTATGTAAACGGAACTACTCAGCTGGCAAATGGTGTGAAGAGACTGTCCACCGCAGTACAGCCACTGACTGACGGTATGGCGCAGTTCGCAGCCGGAGCACAGAATTTTGCAGAAGGAGCTTCTGCATATGCAGCCGGAGCAGAGCAGGTAGCAGAAGGAACCGCACAGTTTGAGTCCGGACTCGGAACTCTCAGCCAGGGTATTAACGCATATGCAGGAGACGGAATTGCTTCTGTACAGAGTGGATTTGCGACATATCGTGCATATGTTCAGAAAGCTGCAGAAGGAGCTTCTGAATTGAGCAGCCAGGCATCCGGTCTTCCGGCAGGAATCGGTGCAGTGAGCCAGGGACTTTCTACTGTAGAAGGATCTGCAGCAGAACTTGCCGGCGGAGCAGAGCAGCTTCAGGGTTCTCTGTCTGCAATTGCAGCCCAGCTGGAAAGTCAGGCTCAGAACGTACCGGGAGGCATTGATACATCTGCGATCACAAATGCTGCTTCCGGTGTTGCCGGAAGTGTTGCAGCTGCACAGGGCGGCATTGACAGTGTAAACGGTGGAGTGGCTACCGTACAGAGTGGTGCGGCAACCGCAGAGAGCGGAATTGCAACTGCAAGTTCTGCTGCATCCGTTCTCTATGGAATTGATACTTCAAGTATGGATGAAGGTGCTGCTGCGGCGATCTATTCTGCAATCAGTCTGATCGAGAGCGGCTGTGCAACAGCAGAAGGCGGAATCGGAACTGTATATGCGGGAGCCGATGCAGCAGGAAGCGGCGCCGGAGCTGCAGCAGGGGAACTTGCTTCAGCAGCAGCTGCCGCAGGTGGTCTGGAAGGAGCTGCTTCACAGATTGCAGGAACCGATCTTTCTTCAATCTCAACCGGTCTCAGTACAGCTGCCGCAGGTGTTCAGTCCTGCGCAGACGCAGCAGGACAGCTTTCCGGCGGTCTCACAAGTCTGGAATCCGGTGTTTCTGAACTTTCCGCAGGTGCACAAACAGCACAGAACGGCGCGGCCGCAGTGACAAATGCCCTTAGTTCTCTTTCCGGAAGCCTGAACACTCTGGCTGGAGATGAGACTCTGTCAAACGGAATTGACCAGATGGTAAGCAAGGGTGCGGAACTTCAGCAGGGAGCTGCAAGACTCGGAAAAGGTCTGGAATCCATGAAGGGTACCGGCGATACAATGAAGAGTGCAGCAAAACAGCTTTCTGACGGTGCAAAGGCTCTTCAGGACGGCTACAACGGAGACAATGGCCTTGCTTCCGGCATGGAACAGCTGAAAACAGGTGTGAATACAATGACTTCCGGAGCTGATCAGCTGATCAGCAGTGGAAAAACATTAAAGAACGGTGCCCAGGAACTTGCGAAGAACAACTTTGCACTGACAACCGGCGCAGCTCAGATTCAGGCTGCAACGACACAGTTGACATCCAAAATGCCTGCACTTACTCAGGCAACTACACTTCTGAACAATGGTGCTTCTGAACTTTCTGCAAACAGCAGCGCACTGAACAGCGGAGCTGCTCAGGTTGCAGCCGGTGCTCAGGCTCTTGCGGCAGGAAGTGACCGTCTTACAAGTGGAAGTGCACAGCTTGCAGATGGAACCGGAAGCCTTGTATCCGGTGCGGGAGAACTGGCAAGTGGAACAAGCCAGCTCGCTTCCGGAGCAACCGAACTGAAGGATGGATCCTCTCAGCTTGTATCCGGTGTTCAGAGTCTGTCAGATGGTGATTCTCAGGTAGCAGACGGAATTCAGAAACTTACAGATGGCGCAAAGACCTTACGTGATGGACAGAAAGAGTTCAATGAGAAGGGAATCCAGAAAATTGCAGATTTCGTAGATGACAATCTGGATGAGATTCTTGATCGTTTTGAGGCATTGCAGGCCAAGGATATCGCTTATACATCCTACACAGAAAGACCTGCAGATATGGACGGAAGCATTAAGTTCATTATCGAGACAGAACCTGTCAAATAATTGGTAATAAGAAAGAAAAGGGGTCCGGGGACTACGGCCCTTTTCCTTGCAAGCATCTTGCAACTTTGCTATAATAGCAAAATAGTTGTAAGATGCTTGCTTTATTTTTAGTAGCAAAGAAAGAGTCAGGTGAGTCATGAAAAAAACAAAATCCAATGCAAATTCGGGATTCTATGATTACAGCCTGCTGGCGGTCATTGTTCTTCTGATCTGTTTCGGCCTGATTATGCTGTACAGTACAAGTGCTTATACAGCAGAAATAGAATTCAACGATGATATGCATTACTTTAGACGACAGTCAATCATTTCGGCGGGCAGTATTGTGATCGCCATTTTTGTGTCCCGTGCGGATTATCATATTCTGAAAAAGTACGTGGAACCTTTGTATATTTTTGCACTTGGCCTCATGCTCCTTGTGAAAACTCCGCTTGGCGTCGAAAGTAACGGTGCAAGAAGATGGCTGAAGTTTGGACCTTTTCAGTTTCAGCCTGCAGAGGTTGCAAAGATTGCAGTCATTGTCACCATGTCTATGATCATTGTTCATATAGGTAGGGAGATTCAGGAGAAGCGGTATTTTTTCATACTGATGATGGCAGGTGGAATTCAGGCGGCGGCAGCTTATCTGTTTACAGATAACCTGAGTACGGCAATCATTATTTTTGGAATCTGCTTCGGAATGCTGTTTGTTGCCCGCAAGGATTACAAGGTGTTTGTCGGCATTGTCGGGAGTGGTTTGGTTTTGGCAGTTGTCGGAATATCGTATCTGTACGCAACCATGAGTCAAAGTTCCAGTTTCCGTCTGACCCGTATTCTTGTATGGCTTCGTCCGGAACAATATGCAGATACCCAGGGATATCAGACATTACAGGCACTCTATGCCATCGGTTCCGGCGGCCTGATGGGAAGAGGACTTGGAAACAGTATTCAGAAGCTGGGAAGTGTTCCGGAGGCACAGAACGATATGATCTTCTCGATCATCTGTGAAGAACTTGGAATTTTTGGAGGAGTAGCTGTACTTCTGCTGTTCGGTTATTTGCTGTATCGTCTGTTTCTGATTGCACAGAATGCCCCGGATCTGTTCGGAACTCTTCTGGTGAGTGGAATCTTTATCCATATGGCGCTTCAGGTTGTCCTGAATGTTGCGGTTGTGCTGAACTGGCTTCCGAATACCGGTGTTACATTGCCGTTTATCAGTTATGGAGGTACATCCATTGTGTTCCTTATGGGAGAGATGGGACTGGCACTTAGTGTGGCAAGACAAATTCGTTTTGAAGACGAATAATACTCTTGACAAACCATGATACAGACTATATATTTGATACAGAAAAACGGCTGTGATTGTACAGTAACCGAAGGAATTAAGGAGATAGTATGATGTTGGAAGAAATGAAAAAAATGCTCGCTGAGCAGTTAAATATTGATGCGAATACCATTACCCCGGAAACATCTTTCAAAGATGATCTTGGTGCAGATTCTCTGGATCTTGTTGAGCTTGTAATGGCTCTCGAGGATGAGTACAGCATTGAGATTCCTTCTGAGGATCTTGCAGAGATCGCTACCGTTGGTGATGTGCTTGAGTATCTGAAAGGTCAGGGCATTGAGGCCTGACAAAATCCTTGTCAGACAGGTCGAAACAGAATAATAACCGACAGGTTTCTCACAAAAGTGGGAAGCCTGTTTTTTCTTTTGCCGGCAAAATGCTTTTCGATGGCTATGGACAGACATCCTTCCAAGGGTATATAATAACAAATTGAAATGCGGATGAAGACTTTACTTTACCGCCTGCAGAGATTATTTTGCCTGAATAATATAAGATAGGAGAATTGCAGTCATGACAAAAATTAGAACAAGATTTGCACCAAGTCCAACAGGAAGAATGCATGTTGGAAATCTGAGAACAGCACTGTATGCATATCTGATTACAAAACATGAAGGCGGAGATTTTATTCTTCGTATTGAGGATACAGACCAGGAACGCTATATGGAAGGTGCGGTAGAAATTATTTATCGTACCATGCAGAAAACAGGGCTTCTTCATGATGAAGGTCCGGATAAAGACCGTGGTTATGGCCCGTATGTACAGAGTGAGCGTCAGGCACAGGGAATTTACCTCAAATACGCTGAGCAGCTGATTGAGCAGGGAGATGCTTACTATTGCTTCTGCCAGAAAGAAGAGCTGGAGAACATGAAGCGAGTTGTAGCAGGAAAGGAGATTTCCATCTACGACAAACGCTGTCTGCATCTGTCCAAAGAGGAAGTGCAGAAGAAACTTGCTGCAGGAGAACCACATGTGATCCGTTTCAACATGCCGACTGAAGGTACAACGACATTCCGGGATGTTATTTACGGAGACATTACAGTAAACAATGAGGAACTGGAAGATCTGATTCTTATCAAATCTGACGGATATCCGACTTACAACTTTGCAAACGTTGTCGATGATCATCTGATGGAAATCACTCACGTTGTACGCGGCAATGAGTATCTTTCTTCTGCACCGAAATACAATCGAATCTATGAAGCTTTCGGCTGGGACATTCCGGTTTATGTACATTGTCCGCTGATTACAGATGAGACTCATGCAAAACTGTCCAAGCGTTCCGGACATTCATCCTACGAGGATCTTCTGGAGCAGGGATTTTTGTCTGAGGCAATTGTGAACTATGTTGCGCTTCTCGGATGGAGTCCGGCAGACAACCGTGAGATCTTTTCTCTTGAGGAACTGGTAAGTGCCTTTGATTATCATCACATTAACAAATCACCTGCTGTATTTGATATTCAGAAGCTTCGCTGGATGAACGGAGAGTATATTAAGAAAATGGATCCGGAAGCATTCTATGAGATTGCACTTCCTTATCTGAAAGAAGTACTTAAGAAAGACTTCAACTTCCGCAAGATTGCACAGATGGTTCAGACTCGTATTGAAGTGTTCCCGGACATTGCAGGCCTTGTGGATTTCTTCCAGGAAGTTCCGGAGTATGACAGTGCCATGTACTGCCACAAGAAAATGAAAACAACAGAGGAAACTTCTCTTTCTGTAATGAAAGAAGTGCTTCCGCTGCTGGAAAGCCTTGAGGATTATACAAACGATGCACTGTTTGAAAATCTTTCCGGCTTCGTGAAAGAACATGGCTATAAGAACGGCTATGTGATGTGGCCTCTTCGTACCGCACTTTCCGGCAAGCAGATGACACCGGCAGGTGCTACTGAGATCATGGAGATTGTGGGAAAAGAGGAAACCCTTTCTCGTGTTCGCGCAGCAATCGAAAAGCTGAGTAAATAAATCCTATGAAAATGAACCTTTCTCAACAAAGGGCAGTCGCCCACCTGTCAGGACCTATGATGGTTCTGGCAGGCCCCGGTTCGGGGAAAACCTCCGTTATTGTCAACAGAACTGAATATCTGATTCGTGTGGGGAAGGTGAAGCCGTCCTCTATTCTTGTTGTCACGTTTTCCAGGGCATCTGCAAAAGAGATGCGGGATCGCTTTCTGATTCACACAGGACAGGAGAAGACCGAGGTGACCTTTGGAACCTTCCATGGGGTGTTTTATGGAATATTGAAGCTTGCCTACCGGCTTGGACCGGAAAACATTCTTTCGGAGAAAGAAAAATATGAGATTCTCCAGGAGATGATTCTGGAGAAGGGAGAGGAACTTGCCGCAGAAGGAGATTTTCTGGAGGAAATTTCCAAAGAGATCAGTGTGGTGAAGGGAAATCGCATCGAAATTCAACATTACTATTCTTCCGGATGCCCGGATGAAGTGTTTCGGGAAATCTACGGAGGATATCAGCAGGAACTCCGCAAAAGAAGAAAGCTGGATTTCGATGATATGCTCTTATATTGTTATGAATTGTTCCGAAACCGTCCGGATATTCTGGAACGCTGGAGAGAACGGTTTCAATATATTCTGATCGATGAGTTTCAGGACATCAATCACTTGCAATATGACATTGTCAAAATGCTGGCGGCCCCGAAGAACAATCTGTTTATCGTAGGAGATGATGATCAGTCCATTTATCATTTCCGGGGAGCACGTCCGGAAATTATGCTGAATTTCACGAAAGATTTTCCGGACTGCAAGCAGGTTCTCCTGAATGTGAACTATCGCTGCAGCGGTCAGATTCTTTCTTCTGCCATGCGGCTGATCGGTCATAATCAGAATCGTTTTCCGAAAGAACTGTCTACACCAAATGCACCTGGACCAAGGGTACGCAGTCTGGAATTTCAGACACAGAGAGAACAGTATCTGTCTGTTGTACAGCTTCTGAAGGCCCGCATGGAGCAGGGAGAGGATTTGTCCAATACTGCCATTTTGTTTCGTACCAATCAGGAAGCGGAGGGAATGGTGCAGGCGCTCATGGAATATCAGATTCCTTTCACCATGAAAGAGCAGCTTCCGAACCTCTTTCATCACTGGATCTGCAGAGATCTTCTGACATACATGAAACTTGCTTCCGGTGAGATTACAAGAAAAAATGTTCTTCAGATTATGAACCGACCCAACCGTTACATTTCCAGAGAAGCTCTGGCGGATGGGAGATTCCGTTTTGAAAGTCTGAAAGAATTTTATAAAGATAAGGACTGGATGGAGGACCGGATCACAACCCTTGAGACCCATCTTCGGATTCTTGCAAAGCTTCCTCCTTTTGCTGCGATTAATTTTATAAGAAATGCTGTAGGATACGAGGATTATCTGATACAATATGCTCAGTATAGAAAAATGAAACCGGAGGATCTTCAGGAGATTCTGAACCGGCTTCAGGAGAGCAGTAAAAATGTTTCTACTCTGGAAGAGTGGGAGGCATACATTGATCACTATACAGAACAGCTGAAACTTCAGGCGAAGAAGCAGGAACAGGAGCCGGAAGGCGTTGTCATGTCGACACTGCACAGAGTGAAGGGGCTGGAATACCAGAGAGTTTTTATTCTGAATGTCAATGAAGGCATTATCCCGTACAGAAAGGCTGTGCTGGAGGATTCTCTGGAGGAGGAGCGAAGACTGTTCTATGTGGGGATGACCAGAGCAAAAGTGCAGCTGACGCTCTGCCATGCAAGAAAATATTACGAGAAAACCCTGGATCCATCGAGATTCCTTGAGGAGGTGGAGGAATGAAAGCCGTTGTATATTATACGGTCATTGAAGAAAAATATCTTGGAAAACGACTGGAGCATATGATTGGAGAAGAACTTCTTCGAGTCGGAGTGAAAGAAGAGTGGGGGGCCACCCTTGCCCATGAACCAAGAAGCAAAGGAGAATTCGGAAAGCCTTTCTTCTCTCTGCGCCCAAAGAATCATTATAATATCAGTCACTCCGGAAAATATGTGGTGTGTGCGCTTGGAAACCAGGAACTCGGAATTGATATTCAGGAGCACAAAAATGTGAATCTGCCAAAGCTTTCCGAGAGAGTTCTCGGAAAAGAAGAAGCAGAAAAACTTCTTAAGAAGCCGGATGCCCTGAAACTGTTTTTTGACCAGTGGGCTCTGAGAGAGGCCTATATTAAATGGACGGGAGAAGGTCTGTCAAAGGACCTTCGGAAAATTCCCATGGATCAGGGAAGTCATAAACTGCTTGAGATTGAAGAGGGATACAGC
Organism: Eubacteriales bacterium; assembly: GCA_030527765.1. Next base: position 2,751 of record JAUNAE010000029.1, on the reverse strand, counting down.
TGTGGAATCTGGTCTCAGGATCCTCTGGAAATCACCCTGGTTTATAAAGATATTCAGCTGCCGTAAGGAAGGTGCCAAAACTGCAAAAAGCTTGACATTGTTCTGTGGCCTATACTAGAATAAGAGTCGCGTCAAAAAGGACATAAATGTCCATAAACAAAGGATATAGATATACAGGAGGCAACAGTGGCTAAATATCAGAGTGAAATAGAAAAAAGAAGAACCTTTGCAATTATTTCCCACCCGGATGCCGGAAAGACCACCCTTACCGAGAAGTTTCTGCTTTACGGAGGAGCCATCAATCTTGCGGGAAGTGTCAAAGGAAAAGCAACCTCCAGACATGCAGTGTCTGACTGGATGGAGATTGAGAAGGAGAGAGGTATCTCCGTTACATCTTCCGTTCTTCAGTTCCAGTACGATGGATACTGCATCAATATTCTGGATACACCGGGACATCAGGATTTCTCTGAGGATACCTACCGTACACTGATGGCAGCAGACTCTGCAGTCATGGTTATCGACGGATCCAAAGGTGTCGAGGCTCAGACAAGAAAACTTTTCAAGGTCTGTGTCATGAGACATATCCCGATTTTTACCTTTATCAACAAAATGGACCGAGATGCCAATGATACCTTTGATCTCCTGGATGAGATTGAGAAGGAACTTGGAATCGCAACCTGTCCGATCAACTGGCCGATTGGATCCGGTAAGAAATTCCGCGGAGTGTTTGATCGAAACACTCACAAAATTCTTACGTTCTCTGACACCCAGAAAGGAACCAAAGAAGGTGCTTTTGAGGAACTGGATCTTGATGATCCACGGGCTGATGAACTGATGGATCCGGAGCAGAAGGAACAGCTGGCAGAGGAAATCGATCTTCTGGATGGTGCCAGTGCGGAATTTGACCAGGAAATGGTCAGCGCCGGAAAGCTTACACCGGTATTTTTCGGATCTGCTCTTACGAACTTTGGTGTAGAGACCTTCCTGCAGCACTTCCTGCAGATGACAACTTCTCCCCTTCCGAGAAATGCGGACTGTGGTCCTGTGGACCCAATGAGCGATGACTTCTCTGCATTTGTCTTTAAGATTCAGGCGAACATGAACAAAGCACACCGTGACAGAATCGCATTTATGCGTATCAGTTCCGGAAAGTTTGATGCGACAAAGGAAGTATTCCACGTACAGGGAAATAAGAAGCTTCGACTTCTTCAGCCGCAGCAGATGATGGCAGAGTCCAGACATGTGGTTGATGAGGCATATGCGGGAGATATTATCGGTGTATTCGATCCGGGTATCTTTTCCATTGGTGATACCATCTGTACACCGGGAAATAAATTCGCATTTGAGGGCATTCCGACGTTTGCACCGGAGCATTTTGCGAGAGTGCGTCAGCTGGATACTATGAAGCGAAAACAGTTTGTCAAAGGAATCAATCAGATTGCCCAGGAAGGCGCGATTCAGATTTTCCAGGAATTTAATTCCGGTATGGAAGAGATTATTGTGGGAGTTGTAGGTGTTCTGCAGTTCGATGTACTGAAATATCGTCTGGAAAACGAGTACAATGTGGAAATCCGCCTGGAAAACCTTCCTTACGAGCATATTCGCTGGATTGGAAACAAGGATGAAATTAAGGTGGATCAGATTACCGGAACCTCCGATATGAAGAAAGTTACAGACCTTAAAGGCAATCCGCTTCTTCTCTTTGTAAACTCCTGGAGTGTCGGAATGACTCTGGACCGTAACCCGGGTCTTGTTCTGAATGAGTTCTCAAGAGAATAATCTGTTTCTTGCAGTCAAGAAAAAGAATGGCAGTCCGCCGCAGAATGTTGTATGGCATTTTGCGGCGGGCTTTTTATATTGTAAATTTCACTCGTGAATTATAAAAAATCCCGTTGGAAAGAGGCTTTACGGCAGATTGAGGGATATGCTATGATGACCTTAGAAACATAAGATATTAAGTAATAATGGGGGCAGAACCGTCACAAAATTAACCGAATCCGTTTGACCAAAAGAAAAAGGAGGAAAATGATATGAAAAAGTCGAGATGGTTGTTGTGGAGCATTCTTCTTGCGCTGGGAATTCTTCTCCTGGGAAGCGCATCTGTTGCTGCGGCGACCCCAAAGGAACTGCAAAAGCCGAAGAATATTACAGCTGAGGGCGCAGATTATCAGTCCGTGAAGGTAACATGGAGTGAAGTAAAGGGAATTTCCGGATACCATTTATATTATTCAAAAACCTTGAACGGTTACTATCGCAAGGCAGCTTCTATTGCTGGTTCCGGTAATACAAGAGTTACGGTGAAAGGCCTTGCAATGAATCAGTATTATTTCTTCAAAGTACAGACGTATAAAGGCAAAGAGAAGAGTCCTTTTACAGAAGTGGTGTATTCTAAGACAAAGGAGACACCGGCAGTTATGAAAAGTGTGACTCGTTCCGGAATTAACAAGGCGGTTCTTAAATGGGATCCGATTCCGGGGGTAAATTCTTACCATATTTATCGTAAGAAAACAAGCACAGGTACGTATGAAGATATCAAAACAGTGTCAAAAACAACGCAGACTTATACAGATACGAATCTTGCGTACAGTACTACATACCGATATGCCATCCGTGCGGTTTACATAATTGACACTACTTATTACAGGGGAAAGATTTCAAATTCTATCGCGGTGAATACAAGCAGACCGTCCACAAAGTACCGGGCGCTTCTGATCGGAGAGGCAAATTATATGGATCCGGATAATGATTTGA
>JAUNAE010000343.1 GCA_030527765.1 Eubacteriales bacterium | reverse complement strand
AAGAGGTTTCGATCTCTTCCCTTTATTTTTGCCAATGATAATTATACTCTAAGTTTTCTGAAATGCAAAGAATGGAATTCGGCAGTTATCATGAAAATGAAATTTGTTATTGACAGGAATTTAGATCCCCACTGAGTCCAATTTGCTATCACCCACTTATAGAAGATGGGGTTTCCTCGACTGAGGTGAAGCGAAATAACAGATTCAGATTGAGAAAATATCTCAAAGGTCACACTTGCAAATAGTCATCAAATAGACACGGTAACCTTGCAAAAAGGACTGGAATTATAGAAATGGTTATATTAGAATGAAAGAACGCAGTTTATTGATCTCGGTCGAAAAATTCTGATTTTTATAAGTTAGAGCACAACTTTTTCGACCTGATTACTTTTGAAAAGTGGAGGGTACAATGGAAAAATCAAAAGTATATTATGCGGATTTTAGAACAAAATTAGAAGTTCCAATTACTGAAAAACTGAAAAAACTTTGTCGCAAAGCCGGCATTGGGGATATTGATATGGAGGGCAAGTTTGTTGCCATCAAAATGCACTTCGGAGAGCTGGGAAATCTTGCATATCTTCGTCCGAACTATGCAAGAGCCGTTGCAGAAGTTGTAAAGGAAAACGGTGGAATGCCATTCCTGACAGATTGCAATACTCTGTATCCGGGAAGCCGAAAAAATGCACTGGAGCATCTGGAATGCGCCAGCATCAATGGATTTAACCCGATTACTACAGGATGTCAAATCATCATTGGCGACGGCCTGAGAGGTACCGACGATGTTGTGGTACCTGTACCGAATGGAGAATACTGCAAGGAAGCATACATCGGACGTGCAGTAATGGATGCAGATGTATTTATTTCCCTGAACCATTTCAAAGGACACGAGGCTACCGGATTTGGCGGCGCACTCAAGAACATTGGTATGGGATGTGGCAGCCGTGCAGGCAAAATGCATCAGCACAACGATGGCAAGCCGCATGTAATGGAAGATCTTTGCCGCAACTGTAAGAGATGTGCGAAGGAATGCGGATCCGATGCGATTTCTTACGAGACCGGAAAAGCAGTGATTCATCAGGATATTTGTAAGGGATGCGGCCGCTGCATCGGTGCCTGTTCCTTTGATGCGATCGAGAATGACAACAGCAATGCGAATGAGATTCTCGGATGCAAGATCGCAGAATATTCCGCAGCAGTTATCAGCGGAAGACCGAACTTTCATATCAGCCTGATTATGGATGTATCTCCAAACTGTGACTGTCATGGTGAGAATGATGCCCCGATTCTTCCGAATATCGGTATGCTGGCATCCTTTGACCCGGTTGCTCTGGACCAGGCATGCGTTGATCTCTGTCAGAAAGCAACGCCGCTTCCGAACAGTCAGCTCGGTGATCATCTGAGAATGGAAGGATGGCATCATCATCACGATCATTTCAAAGACAATAATCCGAATGTCCGTTGGAAAGAAACTCTGGAACATGGAGAGAAACTGGGCATCGGTACACGCAATTATGAATTGGAAGTGGTACAGTGAGTTCAAATAAGAAAAAAACAGCGATCGACATGACCTCCGGGAATCCGATGACTGCACTTCTGAAATTCCTGATCCCTGTGTTTCTGGGAAATATGTTTCAGCAGTTTTACAATATGGCTGATACGATGATCGTAGGTCGATTTGTCAGTGCGGATGCTCTGGCAGCGGTTGGAAGCACAGGAACCATTATGTTTCTGATCCTCGGAACCTCCATTGGTCTGGCTTCCGGATTCAGTGTTCTGACAGCCCAGTCTTTTGGTGCCGGAGATGAGCGGCGCATGAAGCACAGCGTTGCAAACGGAATGATCCTTGCGGTGATTTTTTCTGTGGTACTGACGGTGATCAGCGTTGCAACGATGCCGTCGGTGCTGCGTATCATGAATACACCGGATAATATTTACAAAGATGCAAAAACCTATATCGTTCTGATCTGCTACGGATTGGTGACAAGCTTTTTCTATAATCTTGCATCATCCTTTCTCCGTGCGATTGGAAACAGCAGAGTGCCACTGTATTTTCTTGTGTTCTCTGCAGGGTTGAATGTATTGCTGGATTTGCTCCTTATTATTGTGTTCCATATGGGTGTTGCAGGTGCAGCGCTTGCCACAGTAATTGCCCAGGGAGTTTCTGCAATTCTTTGTTTCGTATATATTTTCTGGAAAGTACCGATGCTGAGACCGGAGAGGGATGACTGGAGGCTTACGGCAGCAGACAGCAGCAATCAGCTTCGAATGGGAATTCCCATGGCACTTCAGTTTGCAATTACGGCATCCGGAACGATGGTTATGCAGAGTGCGATCAACCTGTTCGGTTCTGTAGCAGTAGCTTCTTATACGGCAGCGAGCAAGCTGTCCAATCTTTTGACCCAGGGACTTCAGGCAATGGCTCCGGCCATGGCGACCTTTGCGGGACAGAATTATGGAAAAGGCAACATCACACATCTGAAAAAAGGTGTCCGCTCGGCGATGATCATTTCTACATGTTATGCAATTGTTGCCGCAGTACTTACAGTGGCACTTGTTCGCCCGACGCTTCAGCTGTTCTTTGCATCTGGAACAAACATTTCGGAACTTCTGCCGTGGGCCCGGACATATCTGCAGATCAGTGCCATGTTCTACATTCCTCTTGGATATATTTTTATTTTCCGAAATGCCATGCAGGGATGCGGATATGGTTTCCTTCCGATGGCAGGCGGTATTGTGGAACTGATTGCAAGACTTACGACATCAATGATTGCCATGAGAACGATGAGTTATTTTCTCGCAGTATTCAGCGACCCTATGGCGTGGCTTAGTGCAGGAATATACACAATGATCGCGTGGGTGTTTGTAAGTAGAAAAATGTCAAAGGATTCAAGGTTCAACTGAATGGAATTCTTTACAGAAAATGAATGGAAAAGTAAATGAAACTGGAAGAAGCATACAGGAGTCTCGGCGCAGGTCGCCGGGACTCTCACTTAATTATAAAGAAGAAATATCATCAGCTTATGCGAAAATACCATCCGGATTCCAATATAGATGAGAATCCGGAACATCTTCGTATGGCGCAACTGTTAAATGAGGCATATGAGACGATTTTGACCCAGGGGTCAGAGGCGGAACATATTATATGGAAGGAACCTTACACGGCAAGAAGAAATCCTCAGGCTTTCTGCGAACGCAATGTGTATCTCTGGTATGGCCTTTATGAAGAGTATGGAATCAGTCCGGAAGAGACGGCCAGAGGAAAATACTATTGGGATCCGGAACAGGAGGAGTTTTCCATGCTTCTGCGCAGTGTGAATGAAGCTTGTGGGATTCTGATGCAGGAAATTGAAAGAGAATATGAGATATATCATCCGGCAGATATGAAGGATCCGGAACTTCATATTAGAAAACGGCAGCAATTATTTCATATTATAATGAAGGAATTTGTACATCCTTATGAGTGCCTGGAAAAACTGGTGGAAATTTCTGAGACAAAGAATGGCAGAGATCATTACAGAGTCATGGCCAGACTTCGCATCCAGGGAGACCATCTTATAGAAGAAATGAAGGCTCAGCTGACAAAAGACAGCAGACTCAATGCACAGGTACGAGATCATAAGATTCATATACTGGAGAATCATGGGAGAGTACTGGGCCATTTGTCTTTTGAGGAGGATTACTTCTATTATATAGTGCTTCCAATCCTGGAAGGAGAAGAAGCGGAATACGAAGTCAAAGCCGTGAAGATGAAAATACATCGCTCATCCAAACCGCATTGGGCAGACCTGATTGTGAAAATAACGATGCGAATACCATCCGAGTATCTTCCGGATTATGAAGAATCTCATGAAAAAGAGATTCAGGAGCTGCTGGAGGAGTATAGGAAATCTTTGAGGGTATAATTGTAGAGGAATGTAAAAAGAATCCACTGAAGCGTAAGCTATGAGGTGGATTCTTTTACATTTGCAGTAAACATCATCTCAGATCATCTCAGTCGGGGAGACCCTCATCTACGATAAGTGGGGGATAACAAATTAGTATCAATGAATATATAAAAATGTATAGTGAAACATTGAATTGAACATAAAATAGATACAATTTACACAAAAGAGAAAAAACCTGAAAAAAGCCGTTGACAGTAGGGTTGCCTTCTGGTATTATCTTTACTTGTCAG
>JAUNAE010000342.1 GCA_030527765.1 Eubacteriales bacterium | reverse complement strand
ATATTTTGACTTTGTTGGTGAGACTGAGGAAGCAGCCGGTGTTGCAGATGCAGCGATTATCGTCGTTTCCGGTAAAGCAGGTGTACAGGTAGGTACTCAGAAGGCATGGAACCTCTGTGAGAAATATAAATTACCTAGAATGATTTTCGTAACAGACATGGATGTGGATGACGTCAGCTACCGAAAAGTTGTAGAGCAGCTTACAGAACTTTACGGTAAGAAGATTGCTCCTCTGCATTTCCCGATCCGTGAGGACGGAAAATTTGTAGGTTATGTCAACGTTGTGAAACAGGCCGGACGTAAATTCGTTGACAAAGCAGGTAAGCAGGAATGTGAGATTCCGGAATATCTGGAAGAATATCTTGAGAAATATCATGAGATTCTCATGGAATCTGTTGCAGAGACCAGTGAAGAATTCATGGAACGTTATTTTGAGGGAGATGCCTTCTCCGTAACAGAGGTATCTGCAGCTCTTGCAAATAATATTCAGGAAGCAAGCATTGTTCCTGTATGTATGGGATCCCCGACCAATCTTCGCGGTGTATCCAATCTTCTGGATGACATTGTTGGTTATTTCCCGAGCCCGGACAAACGTCCATGCAACGGAATTTCCCAGAAGACCAATGAGATTTTTGAAGCAAATTATGATTTCACCAAGGCAAAATCCGCATATGTATGGAAGACAATCGCAGATCCATTCCTTGGCAAATATTCTCTGATTAAAGTTTGCTCCGGTGTAATTAAAGGAGAGGATACTCTTCTCAATGTTACAAGCGGCAATGAGGAGCGACTCAACAAGCTGTATGTTCTGGAAGGATCCAAGCCGATCGAAGTTCCTGAGCTTCATGCAGGTGATATCGGAGCAATTGCAAAACTTGGCAGTGTTTCTACCGGTGACAGCCTTGCAACGAAGGCTAATCCGATCATCTATCCGAAGACTGTTCTTTCTACTCCTTATACTTATAAGAGATACAAAGCAGTGAATAAGGGTGATGAGGATAAGATCGCTCAGGGTCTTGCGAGAATTGCATCTGAGGACAATACCATCCGCGTCGTAAACGATGGTGCAAACCGCCAGAGTCTCCTTTATGGAATCGGAGATCAGCATCTGGATGTTGTTGCTTCCAAGCTGAAAGAACGCTACAAAGTAGATATCGAACTGACCAAGCCGAAGGTTGCATTCCGTGAGACAATTCGCAAGAATTCCGACGTGGAAGGCAAACATAAGAAACAGTCCGGTGGACATGGACAGTATGGACACGTTAAGATGCGCTTCGAGCCGTCCGGAGATCTGGAGTCTGCTTATTCCTTCACTCAGGAAGTTGTTGGCGGAGCTGTTCCGAAGAACTTCTTCCCTGCAGTTGAGAAGGGTCTCCAGGAATGTGTTCTTAAGGGACCGGTCGCTGCATATCCTGTAGTTGGTGTCAAAGCAACTCTGTATGATGGATCTTACCATCCGGTTGATTCTTCTGAGATGGCATTCAAGATGGCAACCGTTCTTGCATTCAAGAAAGGTTTCATGGATGCTTCTCCGGTACTTCTTGAGCCAATCGTATCTATGAAGGTGACCGTTCCGGATAAGTTTACCGGTGATGTTATGGGTGATCTGAACAAGAGACGTGGACGTGTTCTTGGTATGAACCCGGATCACAATGGCAACACCATCATTGAAGCAGACGTTCCGCAGCTTGAAATTTACGGATATTCTACACAGCTTCGCTCCATGACCGGTGGAAGCGGCGAGTTTGAATATGAGTTTGCACGTTATGAGCAGGCTCCGAGTGATATTCAGGCAAAAGAAATCGAAGCAAGAGCAAGCAAACTGGACTCTGCCGAAGAATAACTGACTTGACAAATGTCTGGCAGATAGGTAGAATCATAGAGAATCCAAAGCATAGAGCCTTTCGTCTCTTCTGGGACGGAAGGCTTCTTTACTTTACCGAAAACTCTGTTGTTGTAAAGTAAAAAATGCTCCGAATAAAAGTAAGCGTAATTTTCTGTGAGAACAGAAGAGTTATGCTGATGAAAAATTATCTGAAACTGGGTAGGAGGAGAAAAAAATGGCTGCACCTTATAATCATAAGGCTATTGAAGCGAAATGGCGCACCAACTGGGAAAAGAATCCTGTAAATGTTGATGACGGCAAAAAACCAAAATATTATTGTCTGGACATGTTCCCATATCCATCCGGCAACGGACTTCATGTTGGTCACTGGAGAGGATATGTTATTTCTGATGTTTGGAGCCGATACAAAATGCTTCAGGGATATTACCTGATTCATCCGATGGGATGGGATGCATTTGGTCTTCCGGCTGAGAACTATGCAATCAAAATGGGAGTACATCCGGCGATCTCCACTGCACAGAACGTTGCTAATATTAAGAGACAGATCAACGATATCGCTGCAATTTATGATTGGGACCGCGAGGTTAACACAACTGATCCGAACTTCTACAAATGGACACAGTGGATCTTTGTGAAAATGTTCAAAGAAGGACTTGCTTATGAGAAGGAATTCCCGATTAACTGGTGTCCTTCCTGTAAGACCGGTCTTGCAAATGAGGAAGTTGTAAACGGCTGCTGCGAGCGTTGTGGTTCTCCTGTAACTAAGAAGAATCTTCGTCAGTGGATGCTTCGCATTACAAAATATGCAGATCGTCTTCTGGATGACCTTGACAAACTGGATTGGCCGGAGAAAGTTAAGAAGATGCAGACAGACTGGATCGGCAAATCCTATGGTGCTGAGGTTGAGTTCCCGGTAGAGGGAAGAGATGAGAAGATCACTGTCTACACAACCAGACCGGATACTCTCCATGGAGCAACCTTTATGGTTCTGGCACCGGAGCATGCAATGGCTGCAGCCCTTGCAACCGATGAGACAAGAGAAGCTGTTGAGAAATACATCTTCGATTCCTCTATGAAATCCAACGTAGACCGTCTTCAGGACAAAGAGAAGACAGGTGTCTTCACCGGATCTTACGCAATCAACCCTCTGAACGGAGCAAAAGTTCCGATCTGGCTGTCTGATTATGTACTTGCAGATTACGGTACCGGCGCAATTATGTGTGTACCGGCTCATGATGACAGAGACTTTGAGTTTGCTACCAAATTCCAGATTCCGATCATTCAGGTTATCGCAAAAGACGGCAAAGAGATCGAGAACATGACAGAGGCTTACACAGATGCTGTTGGAACAATGATCAACTCCGGAGACTGGAATGGAATGGAGTCTGCAGTCCTCAAAAAAGAGGCTCCGATGATCATTGAAGAGAAGGGCATCGGCCGTAAGACAACCAACTATAAACTTCGTGACTGGGTATTCTCCCGTCAGAGATATTGGGGTGAGCCGATTCCGATCATCCATTGCCCGAACTGCGGCAATGTTCCGGTTCCGGAAGATCAGCTTCCTCTGATGCTGCCGGAGGTAGAGAGCTACCAGCCGACAGGAACAGGAGAGTCTCCTCTTGCTGCAATTGATGAGTGGGTGAATACTACTTGTCCATGCTGTGGAGCTCCTTCTAAGAGAGAAACAAATACCATGCCTCAGTGGGCAGGTTCTTCCTGGTATTTCCTGCGTTACGTGGATAACAAGAACAACGAAGAGCTTGTTTCCAAAGAAAAAGCAGACAAATATCTGCCGGTGGATATGTACATCGGTGGTGTAGAGCATGCAGTACTTCATCTTCTGTATTCCCGTTTCTACACAAAATTCCTTCATGATATCGGAGTTGTTGATTTTGATGAGCCATTTAAGAAACTCTTTAATCAGGGTATGATCACCGGTAAGAACGGTATCAAGATGAGTAAATCCAAAGGCAACGTCGTATCTCCGGATGATCTTGTACAGGATTATGGATGTGACTCCCTGAGAATGTACGAGCTGTTTGTAGGACCGCCGGAACTGGATGCAGAGTGGGATGACAGAGGTATCGACGGTGTATCCCGTTTCCTGAAGAGATTCTGGAATCTTGCAATGAACAGCATTGAGAAAAAAGTTCCAGAAACCAAAGAGATGGTCAAACTTCGTCATCGTATGGTTTATGATATTACCCAGCGTCTGGAAAGCTTCAGCCTGAATACTGTTGTATCCGGTTTCATGGAATACAACAACAAGCTGATCGAGCTTGCAAAACAGTCTGAGGGAGCAGTTGATCTTGAGACTATCGAGACCATGACCGTT